>JBBTEQ010000121.1:0-12474 GCA_038042235.1 Bdellovibrionota bacterium
AGCTGTAATATGATTGTCTGGGAATAACTTGTCATAAAATCCCATCAAATCTTTTTTAAGATCAGTTGGCCAATCTCGTTGTTGTAGAGCTTCAAGGCTAAGACTTGAACCTATTAAAATAAGCGGGCCACTAGCGTAATTCAGTTCAAGATAGTCCTGCAGCAAGTTTAAAGTTGTTTTAGAAAGTGATTCGATATCGTTAATATAAATGGTGGCGTCTGTAAGCGTTTTAAAGTCCTCTTTTGAACTCAGCGTGGAAATAATATCCTTCAGATGAACAAATAAATTTCTCTCACTCATTTCGTGTATTTTTAAAGCCACCTTATTACATGTCAGTTCAGTGTGAGATTTCAGAAAAATAATCTGCGAAATCGTCAATTTATTGAATTTTTCAAAACGATTGATGGATCGTACACTATTTGAGTTAACAATCGACAAAGTATTTGCTTTAGAGTTTTGCAAATTTTCTTCTGTCTGTTTAAGCTGAAGACTATAGACTTTAGGCTCAACCAAAAGCTTAACCAGATCCATAACCTCAGTTTTTTGCTTATCATCTAAAAACGAGCCCCGAGATACAATGACATCACCTAAATCATAGTTTTTGAGTTTTAGGGGAATAATTAGATCCTCACCGACCGAGTAAAAACTGTCACGATTTACGGCTACGGCATTATCGCTGATCAACTTAATGGAGCGATACTTAAGATTTTTTCCGAATTTATCCTTAACAAATTCGCTAACTTTTACCCAGGCTGTTTCATTTGTTAAATTAGTCATTACCACCCCATCCACGTTCTAGCACCTACCCACAGTAAAAATCTATTCAAACAATGTGCCAATAGATAGTTTTGCTAATCACATTGTTTTCAGATGTAAATATTATTTATTTCGAAAATAACCGCTGCCTAAGCTATTGAAATTTTTTATTAAATATAATTTGTAATATTTCTATGTCAAAAAAGTATACAAAAAAGAAAAAGCCCTGTGCCATGGGGCAGGGCTTCGATTTCTTTGACATATATGTAAAAGATTTACTCTCTGCTTACACTCTGGCTAACTTACGCTTATCAAGACCATATTTTTCAACCTTCATAATCAATCCGGCACGGCTGATTCCCAGCTCTTTGGCCAATTTAGATTTATTCCAGCCGGTTCTTCTTAGGCCTTCTTTTATCATTTCGCGCTCTAAATCTTCCAGCGCGTCTTTAAGTTTTCCATGTAAACGCGAGCCTTGAATTTTATTTTTTTCACCTAATTCTAAAATCTTTGGCGATAAAATTTCATGGCTTATTTTGTTCTCTTCTCCGGTTAAAACACAAAGTCTTTCAATTTCGTTTTGCAATTCACGCACGTTGCCCGGCCATGGATAATCATAAAGTTTTTCAACCGTACGACCCATAAGTTGTTTTTTTGGCTTAGCAGAGGATTCCGCAATTCGAGCCAGAAAATAATCAACCAAAATAGGGATGTCTTCTTTTCTCTCTATTAGCGGCGGAACACGAATATTAATTACGTTTAAACGATAATATAAGTCTTCACGAAATGTACCCTTTTCGACCATTTCTCTTAAATTTTTATTAGTAGCCGCCACAATTCTCACGTCGACTTTTTTCATTTCCGTAGAGCCTACGGGAGTAAATGTGCCTTCCTGTAAAACCCGGAGCAACTTGACCTGCATTTGCGGAGATGTGTCTCCGATCTCATCAAGGAAAAATGTCCCCTTATCGGCCATTTCAAAAAGACCTTTTTTGTCTTTTAAGGCCCCTGTAAAAGAACCTTTCACATGACCGAAGAGCTCAGACTCAAGTAAATTATCATTAAAAGCCGAACAGTTCTGAATAATAAAGCTTTTATCTTTACGGTGCGAATTGTAATGAATAGATTTTGCAATTAACTCTTTACCCGTACCATTTTCACCCTGAACCATGACAGTTGAGTCTGCAAATTTAATCTTATCCAGCAAAGCGTAAAGCGACTGCATAGGTTTTGATTTACCGATCATATTGTCATATTTAAAGCGATTGCCCAGCTCTTTATTAAGTTCGCTGATGCGGTCTTCGCGGCTCGATATTTCTACGTGTAAAGTCACTATTTCTTGCGCGACCAATTCAACAAGCTGGCAAAAGTGCTGCTTGCTTCCAGACTCTAAATGCTGAAGTTTACTTAATGTTTTTTCAATAAGATCCATCGAGCACCCAAGGTTGGCTAAGCGCTCCCGAACCTCCTGAGCTCTTTGAGCCGCAGTAGAATCATTAAAAAATCCTGCGGCTATAACAGTACCCACAAAATCATTTTCAATTAAAATCGGAAACACACAAATATCAAAACCAACTACATCCCACTTTTTAAAAACATATTGATTATTGGTAGTTCTAAATTCGTTCACAGTAGCTGATACTAAATCGGCTAGACTGGCTTTAATCGCATCTTTTTGGATTAAATAATTCATGCCCGGGTTTACAAAACTTACTTTGCCACCATCTAAGCCTTTTAAATATCCGCGCTCATCAGTAAAAATAATATCGACGCTCCACCAAGAGTGCAAAATATGTTTTAGTTTTTTGATTACATGTATATGTTCAAAATCATTCCAATTAATCATTCAAGCTCCCTTGTAAATACTGTCAAAGAAGTTATCGTCAATATTTTGTACAGACTTTAGTTATGTGTTGATTATTTGTGAAAATACTTTTGACATGTCTCAGATTGAGATAAAGTAATTACTTGGGCGCAGCACCTAGGCCAAACGAGTTAAACTAGGACTTGATTTGCATTTCAAATAGACGGGAATACTCACCCTTTTGCGATAACAACCCAGCATGGGTACCTCTTTCAACTATTTTTCCCTTATTAAGTACCAAAATTAAGTCGGCATTTTGAATAGTTGACAGTCGATGAGCTATAATGAAAGTTGTGCGACCATTCATAAGAGTTTCTAAACCGCGCTGCACTTGTTCTTCACTGATAGAGTCCAGCGCACTGGTGGCCTCATCAAGAATTAAGATCGGGGCATCTTTTAAAAAGGCCCGGGCAATGCCAACACGTTGCTTTTCTCCCCCGGACAGCAAATTACCCCGTTCGCCGGTTTGTGTTTGATATTGACTCGGTAGGCGCATAATAAAATCATGCGCGTGCGCGGCTTTTGCGGATTGCTCCACCAACGTAAAATCCAAACCTTCTTTGCTTGCTAAGATATTGTTTTCAATGGTGTCCGAGAATAAAAAAACATCTTGAGAAACTAAACCGATATTCTTTCTCAGCTCAGAAAGTTTAATTTTCTTAATATCTTTATTGCCGATTAAAATTTCGCCGCCTTGCGGATCATAAAATCTTGCTAAAAGATTGGCTAAAGTTGACTTGCCGCTTCCGCTCTCACCCACAAAGGCTATAATCTGACCTTTATTGATTGTTAAGTTAAAATTCTGGATCAGCTTTTCGTCAGCATATGAAAAGCTAACATTTTTATACTCTATTGAGCGCCAATCCGCAGGAAAGTTTGATGCCAGCGCCAATTCTTCAATCTCGCTTTCTTCATCAAGCAAGTGAAACACGCGAGCCGCAGCAACGCGCGTTTCTTGAACGCGCACATAGGCTTCTTGAAATTTTTTAACGGGCTCATTAACTTGTAAAATAGCCGTGATAAATCCTGTTAAAGAGCCTGCTGTTGCTAGACCCAGTGAAATTTTCTGAGAAAAATAAAACACTACGCCCAAAATTAAAAAAGTGGCTACAAATTCGGTTACGGGGCCCATAGATTCAATCAACGCATGAACCTTTTTACGCATCCCAACAAACTCATCACCCTGCTCCTTGAGTTTGTTTTCCATACGTTTTTCTAGGTTAAAGGCCTGAATAGTCCTGACCCCATCAAGCGATTCTTTGATTGTTGAAGTGATTTTTTCAAGCTGTTCAATGCCGAAAATAGAGTATTTACGAATACTTTTAGAAATCTGTTTTAAAAATAAAATTAATACGGGCGTTATCAGGAGAATATAAAACGTAAGTGTAGAATCAAGCACAAACAAATTGATTAATAAAAAAACAAACAATAGCGGTGCACTGAACAAATCTGCAAAAAGTCTAAGGCCATCGTGGATAATGCGGATGTCATTCATTGCCCTACTAATAAGACCGCCCGAGCCGGCTGCGTAATTGTTATGAAATTTAAGATTAAGCCGCATAAACTTGGACTGCAATTTTTGCCGCAAAGCCTGCGACACTTTTTCGGCAGCTAAATTCATTAAATATATATGAAAATAACGGCTAATACCTATTCCGAAGGCCAGCGCGGCACCCATTAAAGCCATAGAAACTAATTTATCAGGGCTGACTGCGGCCGCATCCATTAATTCTTTAATAAAGATGGCAACATATCCCTTGCAGGCTGCGCCAATAATGCCGGTAACAGCTACAACGATTAAATACTTTTTAAATACAAAAAGTTCTTTTAATGTTGATTTTAGTTCCTTAGGCACTGTTGACCTTCACTCTTTATCCGCATTCTACATTCCACTTTCCACTTTACATTCCTACGTATTTTTTCAAATACTGCCCTGTTAGGCTTTTTTTAGCCGCAATAACTTGCTCAACGGTACCAGCTACGACTACATGGCCACCATTTTTACCTGCTTCTGGCCCCATATCAATAACATAATCAGCATTTTTAATTACATCCAAATTATGCTCAACCACAATAACCGAGCCTCCTGCTTCTATTAATTTATGCAATACTTTCATAAGCAAATCGACCTCTTTAAAATGCAGCCCCGTAGTGGGTTCATCTAAAATATACAAAGTCGCCTTTTGAGTAACTTGGGATAATTCTTTTGCAATTTTTAATCTCTGCGATTCTCCACCGCTAAGTGAATTGGCCGGTTGCCCCAAAGCCAAATAATCTAAACCAACTTCTTTTAAAACTGATAACGGCTTACGAATGCCCGGATGCGCTACAAAAAAATTCATGGCTTCAGCAACGGTCATTGATAGAATTTGAAAAACATTTTTATTGTTAAATTGAACTTCTAATATTTCAGGACGATATTTTTTGCCGTCACAAACATCGCAGACGATAATAACATTGTCCATAAATTGCATATCTATTTCCTCATAACCCGTACCACGGCACGAAGGGCACCTGCCGCCATCGACGTTCAAACTGAAAGTGCCCGGAGTATAGCCGCGCTGCTGAGCCTCGGGCGTAGAGGCCATAAGTGTTCTGATGGCGTCAAAAGCTTTAAGATAGGTGATCGGCGAGCTGCGTGCGGATTTACCAATTGGCGACTGATCAATCAAAAGTACATTTTTAATATTTTCAGCTCCGACAAGCTTAGAAAATTCCTGTGATGGCTCGTATTCCAAATCAAGTTTTCGTGCCAATGCGGGATACAAAGTTTTACTGACCAGTGTGGATTTTCCGGATCCGCTGACCCCACTGATAACAACCAAGCGATTAAGTGGAAACTCCACGTCGATATTTTTAAGATTATGCCCCTTGCAGCCACGAAGTTCCAGTTTATAACGATAGTTTTCTATTTCAACAGGACGCCCGGTTCTTAGCGGAGTCCACTTCTGCGGCTTTAAATAGGGCACGGTAATAGACTCTTTTGAATCGTAAAAATTTTCTGTCGGGCCTGAGTAAATAACCTGGCCGCCAAGATAACCGGATCCCGGCCCCATTTCAATAATATTTTCAGAGTTTTTAATAACATCATGATCGTGTTCAACAATAACCAAAGTATTGCCAAGATTTTTTAAATCTTTTAAAATAGAAATCAATCGTTCGTTATCTCGCGGATGCAGGCCTACTGTTGGTTCATCCAAAACGTAGAGCGCCTGCGAAAGTCCCATGCCTAGCTGATTTGCTAAAATTAATCGTTGATATTCTCCGCCAGAAAGTGTTCGGGTTTCGCGATCCACCGATAGATAATTGACACCAACACGCATTAAAAAATTAAGCCGAGCACGAATCTGCTTCAGCACTTCCCCGGCAATTTCAATTTCATAAGCACTCAGTTTAATTTTTTCAAAAAAACCATAAAGGTCCTCAATCGTTTTTGAGGTCAGTTGTGTGATGGTTTTATTATTAATAAAAATCGTCTGTACTTCTTTACGTAATCTGGAGCCTTTGCACTCCGGGCAGCGCCGCGGGCTTCGATAACGTGAAATAAAGACCCGCACATGCATTTTATATTTTAACTCTTCCAAATATTCAAAAAGTCCCTTCACCCCAAAAAAATCTTGATTGCCGTTCCAAATTAAATCGCGCTGAGCCTTGGGAAGATCTTTCCAGGATTTTTGTAGGTCGATTTTTTGTTTTTTACAAAAAACAAATAGCGATTTTTTATCTTGTTCAGCGCTAGGCATGGTAAAAGGATTTAGTGCTCCTTCAGCAATAGATAGGTTTGGATTGGGTACAACTTTAGCCTCATCAAGCTCTAGAATATTTCCAAAACCTTTGCAGCAGGTGCAAGCCCCAATCGGAGAATTAAAAGAAAATAATTTAGACGTTATGCTTGGCGGCGCCCAACCACAAATTGCACACGAGGGCTCTTCGCTTAGTTTTAAAATTTCGCCTTCGGAGGTAACAATCAGCGCTTTACGAATTTGAGTGCCCACCGTATAGCGTAGGCTAGCCTCGTACGCTTGAGTAATTGAATCTGTCAGACGGCCTTTTTCTTCTTTGGAAAAAGCCAATCTATCAACTACAAGATAAAATGTGTCTGAGGGAATGCCTTTTTTTATTTGCGCCGGCGTTCCTAAATCAATAATGTCCTGTACTTCAAAAATACCGGACGCCTTGGTTTTTTCTTTTTTTTGTTTTTTTTCTTTAACAGTTGTGATGCGCAAGAAGCCCTCTTGCAGCAAGAGCGCATGTAGCTTTTTACCTTCTAAGACGCGTGAGGCTTTGGGAATTTCAACCAAAATATATCCACGTTGTGCAGAAAATTTATTTAAAACCAAATCGCTCGCTTCTGTTGTTGAAGTTTTCACTGCAGGAATTTTATGATCTGGACAGTAAGCTACGGCAATTTTTTCAAACAACAATCTTAAATAATCAATAAGTTCTGTTGTCGTGCCAACCGTAGAGCGCGAAGACTTCACCGTATTTTTTTGTTCGATAGATATTGCCGGAGGAATATTATTTATACCCTCGATGTCAGGCTTAGGTGCTTTATTTAAAAACTGTCTGGCGTAGTTTGACATACTTTCAATAAAGCGCCGTTGGCCTTCGGCAAACAATGTTTCAAACGCCAATGAACTTTTTCCGGAGCCGGAAGGGCCGCAGACAACAGTAAGTTTTCCCAGCGGAATTTTAATCTCAATATTTTTTAAGTTATTCTGTTTGATTCCCCAAACATGTATTTCTTTACTCATCCATATCCTGCTTCAAGTGATCTGTAGTTTCTTCAGATCGGCTTTCAGCAGTTGTTGGCTCGGTTCCCTCAATATAGGCCTGACTGACAACTCGCTGACTAACCGAATTAGACAGCTTACCAGTATCAGCATCAATTTTCACGATTTTAACTTTTTCAGGCATTATAAATGACATCATTGGTAAATTTTGATGCGCCACTTTCATATAACTTAACCAAATCGGTAAGGCCGCTTTGCCACCAACCTCAGATTTGCCTATTGTTCTTTCTTTATCAAAGCCCACCCAGACGCCTGTGGCGATATTCGGTGTATAGCCGACAAACCAGGCATCAAAATATCCACTTGTAGTACCTGTTTTTGCAGCGACCTCGCGCCCCAATGATGCCGCTCTAGCACCCGTGCCGTAAGCATCAGTCACCACGTTTTTTAACATATCGGTAATCACATAAGCAACTTCAGGTTTAATCAGTTGTTCAGGGTTTTCAAAGTAGTATTGAGATTCACTTGTGTCATGACTGACGGGCTCAACACTTATTGTACTGTTATTAGCTTGGCTTTCCAAAAAAGCGGTTCTTTTTGTATCAAACTCTTCATCAAGACGCTTGATCTCATCATTAAATCTGACATCCAAATCAAGTTTTTCTAAAAGTACTTTGACTTTTCTGTCGATCACTTTTTTTATAATATTCGGTCTGGTTCTTAAGCCCATTCTACCAAATTGCGAAAAAACTTTGGTCATTTCATATAATGTTAAAGAGCTCGACCCTAAGACCAAGGTAAAATCGGGATTTAATTTAGAAAAAACTCCAAGGCGCCTAGCAAACTCCGAAGCATAACCAACCCCGATATCTTCAATAATTTTTACCGAAGGTATATTTAATGATTTCACTAAAGCATTTCGCATTGTAACTTCTCCGCTGAAGTTTTTTTCATGATTTGATGGCTTCCAGATTTTATCTTCGTCCTGACCCTCGTCGTTACCTTGCTTATATGCAATCGGAGCATCGATAATCGCGGTTGACGGGTTATATCCTTTATCTAAAGCTGCAGCAAAAACCAAGGCTTTAAATGCCGAACCCGTTTGTCGGGCGGCCTGCAAAGCACGATTAAATTCATTGCGTGCAAAGCTGTAGCCGCCGACCATTGCAAGCACATCTTGTGTCTGTTGATCTATCGACAGTAATGACGCCTCAACAGTTGGCTCTTGGTCAAGCTCTGCCTGAAGATGAAGTTTAGCATCCGGGTAGTCTGGTTGAGTTTTTATCTTAATAAGTTTTTTTTGGGCCTTCGTCTTCAGCTTAGTGTCTACCTCTTCCTCAAGTTTTGGCCATTGCACATTTTCAGAAACAATACGCACCAAAATAACATCACCTTTTTTTAAGGCCTGCGAGGGCGCTGTGATTAAGGCCTCTTCCGATTTTTTATCGAAGTTAGGCTCACGAGCCCAACTCATCGTTTGAAAGTTAATATAGGCTTTGACCTCAGGTAGCTGAACTTCAACAAAACCAAGCTCATCATTAACTTGTATCACCACGGCCTCATAAGAAGAGTTGATTTTTAAAAATGAGGGCAGTTTTTCAGGCACCGTGGGCATCTGTTTTAAGGTGCGTTTGTTCGGTTTTTTTACTAACCACTCAATCTCGGCAAATTGTCCGTCGGCCAAAATGGTTCTCTCCGGATTTGACTCATTAATCAATTTTTTCTTTGCCTTTTCCAGATAATCTTCAATATCAGAGTCTGAATCTAAATTTTGCAGCGGCCCTCGATACCCCTGTCTTTTATCGACTTCCTTTAGACCTGCAACCACGGACTCTTTGGCCGCCCTTTGCATATCGATATCCAGGCCTGTATAAATTTTCACGCCCAAATCTAAAATAACCTCTTCGCCTAATTGTTTTACTAATAACTGCCTGACTGTTTCCAAATAAAATGCCGCCGCAGTTTCGTAGTCTTCTTTTAAGTAGACTTTAATAGGCTCATTTATTGCCACTTCGGCTTCGGCCTTAGTTATATAATTAACGTTGGCCATACGATTTAAAACATAAATCTGACGTTCTTTGGCGCGCGATGGGTTCTTTACCGGAGAGAATTCTGAAGGCGCTTTAGGAAGTGCGGCCAGCATGGCCCCCTCTGCTAAAGTTAATTGTTTTACTGATTTTTTAAAATAAGTCTGAGCCGCCATTTCAATGCCGTAAGCGCTCTCACCAAAATAAATCTGATTTAAGTATAAATATAAAATTTCTTCTTTTGATAAGTTTTTTTCGATTTGCAGAGCTAATAAAATATCTTTTAATTTTCTGGTATAACTTCTTTCGCTAGTCAAAAACAGAGTTTTCGCCACCTGTTGAGTAATGGTAGATCCACCTTGCACTTTATGTCCGGCACGCATATTAACGATCGCCGCCCGCAGTAGACCCTGGTAATTAATACCCTTGTGTTCAAAAAACTGATCATCCTCTGCTGCTAAAAATGCATTAATTACATTTTTTGGAATGTCCGCGTAGGGCACCAAAATACGGCGTTCACGAAAAAACTCACCAATTTTTTTATTATTTCGATCGTAAATCTGTGAAACTAGCAAAGGTTTATAGTCTCCGATTTTAATAACTTCAGGTAGGCTCTGCTTAACTGTTGAATAAACAAAATATACAGATAAAACTGTAATTATGATCAATGAAAAAAAGCCAATCAAAATTTTCTTTAACATGGACCCCTTAAGTAGTAAAAAACGCTAGCGTCAATATTAGCACTAATAGTACAGCCTACGCATCAGTATAGAGTCGCACTCGACTAGACGATGGTATTAAAAATTAATTCGCGCTCTTGGCCGATTTTCGGACTGGCCCGAGAACCTACACTAGTTTATTTCTAACTGGAAGTGCGTACTAAATTTGCTGATGGCCTTATAAATGGAAATATCAAACTTAGTTAAATATGAATATTTCGAACTCGTTAAAAAACTTAACCATACCAATAAACTTAAAAATCAGCAAACTGACATATTTTTTTACATTGATTCAAATAATCTGAATCACTTAAAATTATATGTCGCAATTTCATATTCTCAGAGGATTTTAATTTGTGAAAAGCTCCAAAGGTCCACATGGTTCGGGTCAGGCTACAGTGGTTTTTCAAATCTAGAGGATTTTATTGCTGGCTTATTCGAATTCTATAAACCACATGAAAATTTAACTGATTACATTAAATCACATATTTTTGAGCTTGTGAAATAACAGCGCCATATCTAATTTCATTTGAGCTGGACAAGATCTAGATTGTCCTGAAATGTAATTCATTACTACACTATTAGTCGTTAGATTATACTCATAAATTAGTGGCTTTGCTATATAATGTAATATTACTTGGCCTAATTTATTCTCATGTAAATGTGCGATCGGCAGCTTGGCGCGTAATTTAACCGGTATCAACTCTTCAATTTTATCTGAATTTTCTTTATCAAAAAAAACAACTTCAAATTCTGTTTCAGTTTTAAAATCAAAAAATATATAGTCAATACTCCAGGGCGAAATTAAATTTTTAATTACTTCTATGTTTTTTAAACTCTGCTCGTAAGTCATCCTAATTTATCGTCATATTTTAAGGTTTATTCTAGTTAGATTTAGGTCTAGAAATTAAAATTACAGTGATTCAAAACCCTGCAAACCTTTTTCGCTCACAACTGCGACACTGTAATGTGGCGGCAAAAACCACGAAATGGCCTCTAAGATACCTTCGTGCTCAACTTCGGGCGGAGATCCCAGTGACTCTAAAGAAAAACACAGATCATAGTTTTTGCCATCAGTTGAAATCATCAAAATACGCGCATCAAATACACTTTGATCTCGTAAGAAATCCTTTATAATACTTCGAACATATTGCGGAAAATACTCCGGCGATGGGGGGCCGACTTTTAGATTTGAATTTTGATTTATCACAAACTTCTTATCTGGTTTTTTATCTGACTTTTTATCAACATCTAAGTTTTGGTACTTAATAAAATATCCTGTTTCACGAAACGACCAAATCATGCCATACGAAAAAACATAATCCGGATAAGGTAATTTTTTGGGATTAACGACCAGTCCGATTCCTCTGGTCGAAAGCCAATGCAAAATTTTTTGGGCTGAATCAATTTTGTCATTTTGGGGTCTTGTGTCAGAAGTTTTTTCTAAAATTATATCACAAATAAGGTAGGGCCAACCATCGGGCCCCTGCTGGGGATCGTCCGCTAAAATCTGTAAACTAGACTCTGAAAAAAGTTTAAAAAACTTTTCATCCCAATCTTGATTGCGATTCTCTTCATTAATTTCTAGGTGTGTCAGCATCGTGTTCATCTGCAATATACTTTTAACAATATCTTAACATTTTTACCAGCTATTTAGACCAGTTTTTATTTAAACTTTAAATTTTTCGCAACATTTGTCGTTTTTTATAGGATGCTCAGTTCAGTTAGTCGAAACAAACCAAAAAAAAGGAAATATTATGCACAAAAATCTTACCAAAAAAATTATGATCGCATCTGCCGCGACATTAATGCTACTTGTGGCCCCAAAAAGCCATGCTGTAAAGCCGGAACTACTAGTAGGTGGTCTTTACTATAAAAAAATCAACCATATGAAAGACATTATTTCAGATATTTTGCCACCTCCGGCTTACATCATTGAATCTTATCTTACAGTTTTAGAGATCCTAGACGAAATGGACAAAGGGGCTGCGTCCGATAAAGCCCGCATTGATAAACTCTTAGCTTACGGAAAACAGCTAGAAAGCGCCAATAGCAGCAAAGACCCGTTTCCGGGTTACCACGAAAGAATAAAAGCCTGGGTTAAAGACCTGGAAGACAAAGCACCACTCGATAAAAAAATCAAAGAATTAATGACAAAAACCACAGTGGCGCCTGCTACTAAGTTTTTTCAAGTACGCGATAGTAAATTTACAGCAGCTGTAAAAGCTGGCAAGCGCGATGAAGCCCTTAAAGTTGCACGCGCTGAATTAAAACCAGCTTATGATCAGCATCGTAAATCAATTGTTGAATTGGTCGAGGCCGCTACTAGCAATTACACTGCAGTAGAAGCAGCTGCTCAGGCCAAAGCCAAGGCT
>JBBTEQ010000122.1:0-17537 GCA_038042235.1 Bdellovibrionota bacterium
TAATGGGCTTCAAATGATTTTAACTTCGCCACCTGCACTTTAAACGAGTGTCCATCACGTTGAGAACTACAACCTAAACTTTTAAGTAACTCCGCGGTGGATTCAATATCTTTTAAAACCGGAACATTATCAAAATGATGTTCGCCCTCGGCCAAAAGAGTTGAAAACAAAATAGGGAGGGCTGCATTTTTTGCACCACTAACTGCCGCTTGACCATTAAGTTGATAACCGCTTTTAATTAAAATTTTATCCATATCGTTTCCTTTTTTAACTTCTAATTATTGAGTGCATTTGATAACTCTATCTAGTCCTGATAAATCTTTTAATATTTTAATATCAGAGGCTAATTTTTCAAAATGTTGTTTTAATTCAGCACCTTGCTGATGACCCATCTCAAACAACATCATTCCGGGGCTATTAAGTGTGTCTTTAAATTTTGCAGACCAGTCAAAACTGGCGGCATAACCATTTCTTTCGCAAAAAAGCGCCGCGTGTGGTTCGAATTTTTTTACATTCAATTCGGTTTGCGGGTCATTTTCAGCAATATAAGGTGGATTTGCTACAATGATATCAAATTTTTGTATGCTTAGTTTGACGTCCAATACGTCGCCCAAAACAATTTGGCTTCGCTCTGTTAGCTTTAGGCGCTCTTGATTATTCGCTAAATATTTATAAGCCGCCTCTGATTTTTCGATACTGATCAAGCTTGCTGTTTTGCAATTTTTTAGTATAGAAAAACCAATACAGCCAGAACCGGCACCTAAATCTAAAATTTTGGGTTCTTTTATATCTTTAAGTTTAATAAAGGCCAGCGCCTCTTCAACTATTAATTCCGTTTCAGGACGGGGAATTAAAACTCCTTCGCCAACTGAAAACATTTCGCCGTAAAAACCTTTTTCGCCAGTAATGTAGGCCACCGGTTCGCCCTGAACCCTACGGCGAATGGCTTCGCGGCAATTTGTAATTTCTGTTTCACTTAATGGTTGTTCGTATTTTACATAAATATGTACACGTTCAATTTTTAAGGCGTGGGAGATGAGCAGCTCGGCATCAAGCCTAGCATTATCGATTTTTTTATCTTTAAAAAACTGAACTGATTTTTCAAAAACTTCTTTGAGCTTCATTAGTAGGTTGTAGCTTGTTTTTTAAGAGCTTCAGCTTGAAAGTGTGCCACTAAGGGATCGACTAAATATTCAAACTGGCCGCTCATCACTTGATCCAGCTGATGAATAGTCAATCCTATGCGGTGATCCGTAATCCGCGTCTGCGGAAAGTTATAGGTGCGAATGCGCTCGGATCTATCTCCGGTACCAATTTGATCAAGCCTTGCATCAGAAGCGGCTTTCAAAACTTTTTCATCTTCAATTTGTTGCAACTTAGTCGCTAAAATCTGAAAAGCGCGCTCTTTATTAGCCAATTGCGACTTTCCTTCTTGGCAATGCACCAGAATACCCGTCGGGTTATGATGTAAGCGCACCGCAGATTCCGTTCTGTTCACCGACTGACCGCCCGCACCGCTGGCTCGCATAACATCAATCGTAATATCTTTCATATCAATTTTAACTTCGTTAATTTCGGCTTCTGGAATAACCGCCACCGTAACGGTTGAGGTGTGAATTCTGCCTGCAGACTCAGTTTTAGGAACACGCTGCACGCGGTGCACTCCAGATTCATATTTCATTTTAGAATAAACCGCATCACCTGAAATCATCGCGATAATTTCTTTGGCTCCGCCGACGTTTCCGTCGACATAAGATGTCAATTCGGCTTTCCAGCCCTGGGTTCCGGCGTAGTAAGCATAACCTCTGAATAATTCGTCTGCAAACAAAGAGGCTTCGTCTCCTCCGGCTCCGGCGCGAATTTCAAGTAAGATATTTTTACTGTCGTTGGGATCCTTGGGTATCAAGGCAATTTTTAATTCCGCTTCTAGCTTTGGCAGTTCCGCTTCTAGTTCTTTTATTTCTTCGCGAATCATTTCCTTCATTTCAGCATCAGATTCAGATGTTAGAAGCTCTTTGCTTTCTTTAAGGTTTACAGTTTTCTTTTTAAAGTCGCGATAAATCCCGACGATTTTTTCCAGATCGGAAAGCTCTTTCATGAGCGCACGATATTGTTTTTGATTCGATGCCACATCAGGCCGCTGAAGCGACATACTGACTTCTTCATATCTTGATTCAACTTGGTCCAATTTAGAAAACATATCTGAAACTCCTACCGGTTATTCATTTTAAAAAACAAAAGCGGCGCTATAAAGGGCCGCTTAGTTTGGTGCCCTCTTTTGTGAGAGCGAATAATGTAGTAGCTACTTAGTCGTTGGTGCTGGCTTCGCGTATTTTTTCTTAAATCGATCAATACGGCCTTCGGTATCCATTACCCGTTGCTTGCCTGTGTAAAATGGGTGAGAAGCAGAAGAAATCTCTACTTTTACTAGTGGGTAATCTTTGCCATCAGTCCATTTAACTGTTTCTTTAGAATCAATTGTTGTCGTTCCTAAAAATGAAAAGTCACATGAAATATCTTTAAAAACGACTGTTCTGGTTTTAGGGTGTAATCCGTCTTTCATAAGTTTATCCTTTACGTCTTGGTCTTTACATCTTAGTTTTAAGTCTTAAGGTGATAGCATGGCGCTGGGTCAGGGCTCAAGTAAAATATTAAGCCTGATATTAAATTTAGATTTAGTGATTTTTTATTTAAGTTTGCATTTAATTTAATAATTCAGGCTATTTAGGCGGTTTATGAAGACAGCTGTGGTTATTGGTTCGACGGGTTTGATTGGCTCGCTAGTTGTAAAAAAACTGGCCCGAGACAGCGTGTTCAGCCAAATTATCGCGATTGTCAGAAACAAAGCCTCGTTAACAGACATTGCTTTTAGTAATCCTAAAGTGCGACTTTTGCAGTTTGATTTTAAAAATTGGCCCGAACTCGAAGTTCAAGTCAGCTCGAATATTGGAACCTCTGAAGCCAGCTTCTTTTGCTGTTTAGGCACAAGCATTACGCAAGCTGGTAGCCAAGAGGCTTTTAAAAAAGTTGATTATGGCTACGTTGTGACTTTTGCTAAACTTGCAAAAAGCTGTAGAGCCCAGCAGCTTTTGATTGTATCAGCGCTGGGTGCAAATAAAAATTCTAAAAATTTTTACAATAAAACCAAGGGAGAAATGGAAGAAGCTGTTCAGCGTGAGTTTTCAGGCGCCTTGCATTTTTTACGACCGAGTTTACTTTTAGGCGAGCGAAAAGATTTTCGGTTGATAGAGCGCATTGCTGTTTTACTGGCGCCGATTTACTCCCCACTGCTGATGGGCTCTTTGCGTAAGTATCGCCCCGTTAGCGCCGAAAAAGTGGCACAAGCCATGCTGCTGCTCGCAAGCAAAAAAATTTCAACTGGAATGTTTTTAGAAAATCATGACTTATTAAAAATAGGCGGCGGCTGAAAGTGAAACCTCAGTTGTTTCTATTTTTTTATAGGATAATCGTAGATCCCAACTTTTGCTGTTACCAAATCTGTTCTCGACTTGAAAAATGCTGCTTTCAGGTTTCTGACCATTAATAAATTTTTTATAGCCTAAATTAAAATGAATTTTCCATTTGGGAAATAACTCAGCAAGCACTCCCAGTTCAGGGTTAGCGGCAAAAGTTCCGTATTGATCTCGTTCAGTTTGCGCCGTTCCGCCTATTAGCATGTAAGTGCTGATGTGGGGGAATAGCTGAAAGGCCGTGCCAACGCCGCCTTGGAAGCCCAGAACCGAGCAATCGAAGCAATTTTGTCTTTGGGGTATAAGGCCCAGGTTAATTTTCCACGACAGCTGTTTGACTCCCGGCAGATCTGTTTTAGGAATATTAAAGTTGTATACTTTGAAAAAATTAAGTTCATTAATTTCTAATACTGAATTTTTCATTCTGACTTTCAAGGCAGCAATTTCGAGCCCTGTATTTTCTGGGCGGGCGATTGCCGGTGAAAGTAAGTCATAAAGTGCCGGCCGCAATGTAAGTTCGGTTATCGGCCCTAGTGCGATATTATCAACGTATCCGGTACGTAGCATGAAACTATTCTGAGCTTGATGCGGCGAAGGCCCGTCCGTTAAATTATTTTCAGGTTCAGTTTTTGTCGGCAGTTTAAATCTTTCCATAATGATTTCATGCCTGAGTTTTTTGATTTCTTGGTCCTCAGGCCTGCTTATGATTTGATATGAATAATAATCCATCAGTGCTTCAAGAATATTAGATTTCTCGATACTGTTAAGCTGAGCAAAATCATTGTTCTTTAGTGTTTGACTGTTACTAATTATGTTTTTAACAAGTCTACGTTCTACTTCTGATAATTTCAGATATTTATCATTCATTTTAGATTGGCGAGAAGGAACTCTTTTAACTTCTGTAACCAACGCGCGGCCATCGCTTCGACTTTCGTTTCCTAAACCTTCAAACAATGTAACAGGCATGCTGTAAAGTGGGTTACGGGGAATTAGTGGCGTTTCGTAAACCATTTCCAATAACTCCGCGATTCGATATGCGCAATTATCTGATAAAAATAAATATGAAAACTTATGCGACAGTAGCTCCCAAGTATGATCGACAACAAACATAACTTCTTCAGAGCTCAAATTAAGACGATACTCCCACAGGTCCCTGAGTTCAGTTTCTGAATAATTATGACTATGTTGGTGAAATATTTGGTTTGTAAATGCGGCGTTGAATCCACCAAAAAGCCCTTTGAGTATGTAAGCCACTGGATTTTCATCGTGTCCCGTTAAGGCGCCATAATTGACCGCATTGTCTAGTAAGGCTTCATGGGGTTTGTCCGTATTAAAGCGCACTAAAGCGTGGCCAAAATAGGATGCGGGATTGCCGAAATACCCCGTAGCGAAAAATAAACTGATGGATTTGATTTCGCCCTGCCTTGACCACTTATTATAATTACTACATTTTTTAAAAACGTCTTCTCTGCCGGCCCAGTTTAATTTTTTTTTGATCCACTTATAACGGGCAGGGAAGCGGCATATCGGATGTTTATCAATAGTTCGTTCATCTATATTGGCTTGAAACCCCTCGATGCTTGCGCTCAGTTCCGCTTCTGAATTGGTTCTACCTTCTTTGGATAAAAAATATTCCTCATTGTTTATGGCGCTTTGGGGCTTGGCCAGACCACCCCATTTTTTTTCGTATTTAAGAATTTTTAGCCAGAAATTATCTTGCGCAAGATTGAGCTTTTTAGCCTCTGCAACCAGGTCGGCTTGAGCTTTAGAATCGAATGTCGTAAAAAAACAAAAAAAAAGGCTTACCGAAATAATTCGTAAGCCTTTTTTAGAGAAATTCAGCACAGTTTATTGAATGTTTTGGCAGCTTTGTGCAAATTTGTTGTCAACAGTTTGAACAACAGTGTTGTAGTATACTTCAGCTTTTTGCGTCGTCGTTTTTTCAGCATATGCTGCTGTTGTAACGGTGTTTTTCAAATCAGCTCTTACTGTGTCGATGATTGCACCATGGCTTTGTGTTTCGCAACCTAGGTTATTAAGCATTGAGGAAACATGTTCACCCGAACCAGTTGCTGTTTGCTCTTCTAAATTAGCAAAGTTTTCGTTAATAAATTTTGCAGTTGAAGCCTTACCGCTGCCCTCACATAACTCAGAAGATGAAACATTTGAAGACGTAGCAGTTGTGCCCCAGTCCCAAATAATATTCGAAGTAATGGCTGCCCAACCAGTATTTTTAAATAACATTGCGCCAATGCCGCAATCTCTCCACACGTTTCTGGCAAAAGCAGAAGAAGTTGCTAAAGTAACGATTGTCGCGACTAATATAACGATGACTTTTTTCATGATATCCCCTAATAAGGTTGTTGAATGTTCTGGACCAAGCAGTATCTTCAATTTTGAATAGGACATAGTCAAGAGCTCCGTCCTTTCACTATACAAACAGGACCATAGTGGGTAAATTTGAATTATAAAAATATGCACATATTAAGGACACCGCCCAGTTTGTGGATTTTATTATTATTTTCTTTTTTGGGTTTATCCAGCTGCAGCGGTTTGCTGTATTATCCGACAACGATTAAATATGTTAATGAGGCCGAACTTAAACACACTCCGGCGGAAATTTTTTTAAAGTATGATGAGCAAACAGAGCTTGTGGCGTGGTATTTTGAAGCCCCGAAAGAAAAACGCAAAAATTTTACTTTTGTTTTTTTTCATGGAAATGGTCAGAATATTTCATCGCATTTTCAGAGTCTGTATTGGATTCTAGATTACGGATATAATTTTTTGATCTTTGATTATCTCGGGTATGGCCCTAACCCTGGTCAGCCTTCTCCAGAGAATACCGTTGAATCCGGAAAAATTGCGATTAACTGGGTTAAAACCAATCGTCCTCATGATGCTATAGGCATCTTTGGCCAAAGTTTGGGTGGTAATGTTGCATTGCGCACGATGAGTGAATTGGACAACTTTTACTCCTGTGTTTCAGTAATCGAGTCGAGCTTTTTATCATATCAAAATATTGCTCAAGCGATGATGCGAAAGCGTTGGTTAACATGGCCATTTCAATTCCTGCCCTACCTGGTTATGAGTGATACCAAAGCCGCTGCTACAAACTTGAGTCGTCTTACGGAATCAAATTATATCATCATTCACAGCAAGACAGATGCAATTGTTCCTTATAATTTCGGTGTTGAGGTTTTTGAAAAATTGCCTCAAAAAAAGCAATTTTGGGAAGTTGATACCGGATATCACGCTGATGCCTTCTTTCGAAAGACTGAGCTTAGAGAAAAACTAACAAAAGAAATTCAAAAAAATTGTCTTAATTAAAAAAGTGGCCCGACCGATAGCGCATAATAATTTGGATTGCCGCTTGAACTAACTGTAGCCACCGTAGCTAAAAACATAATACGAGTGTTTTCCCCTAAAGTGAATCCATATCCAAGACCGGCACGTACAGCCAATCCCGCATTGGTTCCTCCGGCGGTTGGAAGAAGTGACGTACCACTAGTTTGAAAAACAGAGCCATATCCCACATCAGCTCTTAATAAAAGACCATTGCCCGGCTCTTTGCCTGAGCTGTGCAACCAACTTGCTGTTAAAAGACTTTGGCCAAAAAACTGATTTTGTGAAGCATCGGTAGTATGTTTAAAAGCTTTACTGATGCCTCCCGCTGCTACACCCAAAACTCCCTCGCCATAGCTTGGAAAATACAAGAAAAATTCTGAGGCCGAAGTGCTCGATGAAAATGCCGGATCCGCAGAAAGAGTTGAAATCGTAGAGGCATGAGCTCCTGTAAAAGTAGGAGTGCCAGTTCCTACGCTTAGTCCCCAATACCAATCTTCTTTTTTTGCAAAACTGTCAGTGGCGAAACCAAGAGAAATCAAAAATAAAATCAAATGCTTTTTTTTCATTTTTAAATCAAATCATAGCGACCAAAAATACACAATCATTTATGAACTGATTCAATTTAAAGTCCAGCAGGCGAGATTTTGACATTGTAATACCTGAAAAATAATTTACACTTTAAACAAAACACCAGAGGAGACTCAACATGAAAATAACTTTAGATCAATGCAAAAAGTGCCTTCACAACACAGACCTTGGCTTATTATTTTTTCGATTGTTTATCGGGTTAACAATGGCTTTTGCTCACGGCTTAGGAAAGCTTCCGCCCCCACAGCAGTTCCTTGACGGCATTACGGGTTTAGGATTTCCGCTACCAGTTGCATTCGCCTGGGCCGCAAGTCTAAGTGAGTTTGCTGGTGGACTATTAATAGCTCTTGGACTCTGCACTCGCGGGGCTTCACTCTTCTTAGGTGCAACTATGAGTGTTGCGGCCTTTATGGCTCACGCGGCGGACCCGTTTAATGTTAAAGAGATGGCCTTATTGTATTTAGCGGCCTGTGTACTCTTAGTTTTCACTGGCGGCGGAAAATACGCGCTGGATACTTTCATCTGTAAAAAGTGTAAGTAGTTTCTAACCAATAACTCGCCGACCGACCTTTTTTTTCGCCTAAGTTCAAAACCCCAAGCGTGACGAGTTCCACTAAATCACGCTTGGCAGACTCGCGGCTAGTTTTGCAAATTTCCACGTATTCTCGATTCGTCATAGTCGTCTGCCCATCAAACATAACATTTAAGACTTTGCGCTGACGAACGTTTAAATCTAAAGTTGAAAGTTTTTTCCAAAATAAATCTACACTTTGATTTTTGTCGGCAATGGCATGCGCAGATCTGATCGCCACCAAATACAACTCAAGATAATAAACCAACCACTCTGTTAGATCTCCAGAACCATGTGCGGCATGCTCAAGCTTTTTCCAAACCTCATCTGAATTTTCAAAAAGCTGCAGTGAAATATCATACGTTCGTGCTGAGGTTTTTTCTTGCTCTTGTAGAGCCAGCTCACTTAGAGCGCAGGCTAAATCATAATTTCCATCTTCATAAGGAGAGATCAACAAAAACCAAAAAAATGCCAGCGCCGATCTGAGTACAGGATCTAACTCTACTGGTGGTTCGCTCCACCAGTTTAAAAATTTTTGCAATTCTTCGTTAAGTCTTAGATGAGAAAGACTGAGTTTTGTAAGGTCTTTACTACGGAATGCGGCAATTTTAATTTTTTTTACACCTGAGTAACCTGTCGGGTACAAAGAGGCTTGCCAGCCATGTAGTCTTTCGGCGTTCAAGTTTATATTTTGAAGATCTTTATAAAGGGGAGCCTTGTTTTCAGATATTTCATAGGAATGTACAAAGCTTGAAGCCATTGATAACAGACCACCCTGCTCAAAACGGGCTTTGACCAATAGATCAAATAGAGCCGAACTACTCCAATTAAATGATGGCCAATTGGCTTTTTGCCACAAATAAGTCATATAATGACCCATTTATTATACGTAATCGGGTCAATATCAAGACTTTTCAGCTATCTTTCTGAATCAAATTGACAGCCTATACACCCAAATGGCACAAACTGTAGTTCATTAAAAGTAATACTTATGACAAAGCGAGGTTCAAATGTATGCAATTATCAAAACTGGCGGCAAACAATATAAAGTTCAAGCCGGAGACATTTTACAAGTTGAAAAATTAGAGCAGGATTTAGGTTCTGAGTTCAATATTTCTGAAATTTTAATGATTGGTGGCGACAAAGCTCATGTAGGCACCCCACTCGTTAAAAATGCAAAAGTCACTGTTGTAGTTACTAAGCAAGCGAAAACAAAAAAAGTTATCGTTTTTAAAAAGAAGCGTCGTCAAGGCTACAGAAAATTCGGCACTCATAAACAGAACTTTACTGAGTTGTTTATTAAATCTATTACGTCACCGGATGGTCAAGTTTCTAAAACAGACGCAGAACCACTAGTTAAAGACATGGCGGCACTTCGCATTCAGCGAATTGAAGATAAAATCGCTGATCATCAAGCACGCGTTTCAGTAAGAAACTCTGATGTTGATGAGGCTGTTGAAACTAAGCCGGCAAAAAAAGCTGCCGCTAAGAAAACTGCTAAAAAAGCGGCGCCAAAAAAAGCTAAAGCAGCTTCTAAGCGTTCTGCTAAAAAGGCAGCGACCAAGGCAACAAAGAAAAAGAAAAAATAGGCTAACTAATAAATAATAATTTTAACTTTTAAAACGGAGTAAACAATGGCAAGTAAAAAAGCTGGTGGTAGTACCAAGAATGGTCGGGATTCACAGTCGAAAAGATTAGGCGTGAAGAGATTCGGCGGACAATTAGTAAAGTCCGGAACAATTATCGTGCGTCAGCGTGGAACCAAGTTTCACACAGGCAACAATGTAAAAATTGGGCGCGATCACACTATTTATGCGGTGATTGAAGGCCACGTTAAATTTGAAAGATTTTCTAAAGATAAATTTAAAATAAGCGTTTATCCAAAAGCTGCATAATCTGCTTTAACTTTTTAAGTAATTACTATAAAAGGAGCCACTAGGGCTCCTTTTATTTTGTTTTTGTGATTTGATCCCTGAAAGCGATATATGAAATTTGTTGATGAAGTAAAAATAACTATAAAATCAGGCCGCGGCGGGCCGGGCTCGATTAGTTTTCGTAGAGAATCCTTTGCTCCCCGTGGTGGACCCGATGGCGGCAATGGCGGTAAGGGCGGAGACGTTATTTTTAAAGTTTCCCGCCATATTAATTCGCTTATGGAATATAAAAACTTAAGAACTTACTCTGCCGAAAGCGGCAAGCCCGGCCAATCGGTCGATTGCTCTGGTTCTGATGGTAATGATTTGATCATGGTTGTTCCAGAAGGTTCGGTTATCAGAAGTGCTGAGGGCGAAGTTCTTTATGATTTAGCCGGTCTGGAAGAGGTAAAGGTTTTATCTGGTGGTCGCGGCGGCAAAGGTAATGCATTTTTTAAAAATAGCGTTAATCAGGCTCCTGAACATGCCCAACCCGGCGAAGAATGCCAAGAACTTGATATAATCTTAGAGCTAAAACTAATTGCCGATGTAGGCATTATCGGATTTCCAAACGCAGGTAAATCCACACTGATTTCTAGAATATCCGCAGCAAAACCTAAAATTGCAGATTATCCGTTTACGACATTAACTCCCAATCTCGGTGTAGTTAAGGTTGGTGATTATAGTAACTTTGTCGTGGCCGACATTCCCGGCCTAATCAAAGGCGCACACCAAGGTGTGGGCCTGGGAATTATGTTTTTAAAACACATTGAGCGCACCAGTTTGTTTTTGCATCTGATTGATGTTTCAGGCATGAGCGGCCGAGACCCTTTACAAGATTATGAAGACCTTCAATATGAACTTAAAATGTACGACGAAATGAACTTAGACAAAGATGGGTTTTTTCCTTTAATGGAACGTGAACAAATTGTCGTGCTTAATAAAATCGATTTAATTTCAAAAGAGCAACTTGAAAAAACCAAGCAGCGGTTTAAAAAGAAATTCGGCATTGATTGCCAAACGGTATCTGCGGCGACAGGAAAACTAACGCAAGAGTTACTTGTTACCGTTGCAGATAAAGTATTAAAAGCTAAAGACGCTAAATAAGAAGCAGGTAAAGTATGAAAATTGGAATATTCGGCGGTAGTTTTAACCCCCCACATAATGGTCACGTAAACAGCTTAACCACAGTTCAGAAAAAAATGGGCTTTGATTTAATTCACATAATTCCGAACAGCCAAAATCCACTCAAAATTCCGATGGAAGGGCCTAGCAATGAGCACCGCTTGGAACTAGTACGGCAAGCCTTCAGCACCTATGGCAAATCTTTTCAGGTAAATGCATGCGAACTGAACCGCGGTGGAAAAAGTTATACGATTGATACAGTTAAAGAACTTTTAAAAGAGTATAAATCCAGCGAACTTTATCTGATTATCGGAGCTGATAATTTTGAAAGCTTCTCTCAGTGGAAAGACTATAAAAAATTATTAGAACTTGTTAACATCGTCGTTATTATTTGTCTAGGTTATCAAATACCAGAAAGCGAGTCCGAGTGGCCGGATTATTTAACTTCGTATGTGGCAGAAAGTGATTTTGGCACTTTAGAGCTAAACACAGGGCGATCGGTTGAATTTATTACCCTAAACGATCTCGATATCTCGTCATCAGAACTCAGGAAAAAACTGCGTATCGGGCGCCCGGCTGAAAAGTTTTTACCTTTGGCAGTTGAGGGCTATATCAAAGAACATGGCCTTTACAGAACCGGTAGTAGTAAAATTTCTAACTTTAAAAATTTTACCGATTTCTGTGCCCAGATTTTATTTGATAAAAAAGGCATCGCCGTTAAAGCTTTTGATATTCAATCCGTTTCATCCAGTAGTGATTATACTTTGATTGCCTCGGGCACCAGCACAAGACATACAACCTCGATGGCTGAAAACTTAGTAAAAGCTGTTAAAGATGAATTCAATGTTTACCCGCTGGGTGTTGAAGGCGTGGACGAAGGCCGCTGGGTGGTGGTGGATTATGGAGCCTTAATTGTTCATGTGTTTTATGATTTTGTTCGACAGGAGTACCGCCTTGAAGATCTATGGAAAAATGGAACTGAAATTAAGTTGTCCGACAAGGCCCTTAAGTAATTTTTGATATGAAGTGGGCTTTATACGATTTTAAAACCGCAAAAGAGCCCTGGTTTGACGAAGCCGAGAAAATTTATCAAAAAAAAATAAAGCCGTATGCTGGCTTTGAACTGATTCACCTTAAAACCTTAACGGCAGGCAGAGACGAAGCCGTTCTTAAAAAAAATTTTGAAGCCAAAGTTCTTTTAGAAAAACTCAGTTCAGATGACTATATAATTTTACTGGATGAAAAAGGTAAGAAATATAATTCAATTGAGTTTTCAAAATTAGTTAGCACCATTCAAGAGTCGGGAAAAAAGCGTGGTGTTTTTATTATTGGCGGAGCTTATGGCGTAAATGATGAAATAAAAAAATGCTGTCAAAAAACAATCTGCCTAAGCGACATGACCATGAATCACTTAGTGGCTGAGCTAATGCTACTTGAGCAATTTTACCGAGCACTGACAATAATAAACCGAATTCCGTACCATAATAAATAGTTTTCAAGTTTTCTGACATTAAAAATGCCGGTCTAAAAAATGCATAAAGCGAAGTGGGCTTTTCCCACCTTCGCTTTATTGACATCTCAGATCCTCACTTTGAACGGAGGTTCCAAATGCCGGATTTTTTAAGGTTCACTACCTACAGAAGATTTCGACATTTCTTGAGATGGACTAAAGTGATTTTAAGTCTAGTTTTGCTAGTACTTGAAATCATTAAGAAAATTTTAGGTCTTTAGTTTTTAGTATCCTTGAACTTCGCTAGTTCGCCAGCGTGTACAGGTTCTAGGAGGGGACTTTAAATCCTAGGGTCTTTGATGTTATGGACAAGCGGCGGGGAAAGCTCTTTTTAGAAGGAGTACAACATGCTAAAACAATATCTGCTGACACCAACCTGTCTTAAATGTGGCTCGTTTTTTTGTAACGATACTCTTTTTTGCAAAATCTGTTTTGAAACAGAAATTCAGCAACGACTCAATTCAAATACACCCAGCCATCTTATTGATTTTCAGCATCACTACCTCTTGTGTTGGAATAAAGACGAAAGCGATGCTTTAAGCCAAATGATTTATCGATTGAAATCTAACAACTCAAAGCAAGCCTGGGTTTTTTATGCGAAAATTTTTTTTAACCGCATCTGCGCAGTTAAAAAATTTGATTTTAAAAAATATCAGTCTTTGATTCCCATTCCGGGCTCTAAACAAAGCTCGACCCATTCGCGTTTGTTTGCAAACGAGCTTTCAAGTTTAACAGGCCTGCCGGTTTATGATCTATTAGCAAAAGAAGCCCATTCCCTGGAGCAAAAGTCCCTATCAGCAGAACAACGAAAACTAAGGACCACTTTTCGACTTAAAAACCCCCAAATTGAACATTTTACAAATTGCATCTTTGTTGATGATGTCGTTACAACCGGTGAAAGTTTTTTACAATGTAATGGCGCCATTGGGGGCAGCGCTCAAAATCCAATTTTTAGTTTATTCTACCGTCCGAAGCATTGAGCCACCGTTGTGGGTCTTTTTCCTGTTTTTAATTGTTGTTTTAAGGGGCATTTGATATAAACAGAAAATGAAATTTGTTGTATTCGTTTTTAGCATTTTTATAGCTTTATTTGCTGAGGCCCATACCTTACGAAAGACGCTGGAAAAGTACTCTAAAGCGACATCCCTGAAATTCGATATCAAAAAAGTAGATGAGAAGGTCGCTTTAGGAACCAAATCAGAATCTCATGGTATCTTAAAGTATCAAAAAAACAAAATGTACATACTGCAGAATGGCGACAAAAAAGTTGAGATTTTTTATCTTAATAAAGCCCTAACTCTGGTTGAATATCCTGATGCTGATTTTGACGAAACCGAAAAAAGAAAAGTTACCGTAATAAAAAATGCCAGCTCTCCGCTTATTACTAGTCTACTGAATTTATTTTCGAACCCCAAAGAATTTAATAAACAGTTTTCTACGATTTCAGAAAATGTCCATAATGATGTATTTACAGCTGAACTTAAGCCTAAACTGAATAACATAAAAAACTTAAGTCTTAAAATTAATAAAAAAACTTTGGAATTAATAGAATTATCTTTTATTGATGATGTTGATACAAAAACAACACTTCATTTTGAAAACTCAAAGCACAATGCAAAGATGCTGCGCAGTGAATTTCAGTATAAACAGCTTAAAACAGACGAGGTCATGATTCAATGAAAACACAACCTGCAAGTGAGATTCAAAATAATAAAAAAGTTCACTTTATAAGCTTGGGCTGTCCTAAAAATTTAGTTGATAGCGAGATTATGGCCGGCACTTTGATGAAAGACGGTTATAACGTGGTATCTGAGGCGGAAGACGCAGATACTGTAATTGTTAACACTTGCGGTTTTATTGAAGATTCAAAAAAAGAATCTATTCAGAAAATTTTAGACATGGCGTCGCTTAAAAAAGAAGGAAAAATAAAAAAAATTGTCGTGGCTGGTTGCTTAACTCAAAGATATAAAACGGATCTTGTTGAAGGCCTTCCTGAAGCAGATTTATTTGTAGGCTCAGGTGAGTTTCAAAATATTTCTAAGATTCTTAAAAATCATGATCAAGGCGAAAAAAAGAATACCTTTTTTAATTTACCGACTTATCTGCAAGAAGAGACTACTCCCCGCGTGAACTCACAGCCCAGACACCGCGCCTATCTAAAGATTTCTGAGGGCTGTATGAAACGCTGTGCGTTTTGTGCAATTCCATTGATCAGAGGAAATTTGCAATCGCGAAAACTGGATAATATTGTTAGCGAAGCAAAATTACTCGCCTCTGGCGGGGTTAAGGAACTTATTATTATTAGTCATGATTTTACAGATTATGGTTTGGACTTGAAACGCAAAGATCCATTAGCAAAAGAGGCTCCCGTTGAATTACTTCGTCGCTTGGCAGAAGTTGATGGCATTAAATGGATTCGTTTACTGTACCTCTATCCGGATGGAATCACTCCTGAAATGATTCAGTTGATTAAAAGTAATGATAAGTTCGTTAAATATTTTGATATGCCATTACAACATATCAACAATGCGGTATTAAAAAATATGAACCGCAAAATGACACGTGAAGAAATTTCCTCCGCCTTAAATCTTATCCGTACTGAAATACCAGAGGCTGTAATTAGAACACAATTCATTGTGGGGTTCCCTGGCGAAACTCAGGAAAACCTTGAAGAATTATTGCAATTTATCGCAGAACAAAAATTTGACCGCGTTGGTTGCTTTCAGTACTCGCCGGAAGAAAACACGCCTGGTGGCAAAATGGAGCATCAGGTTGATGATGAGACAAAACAAAAACGCCATGATGCAATTATGGAAGTACAACAGAATATTTCGCGCGAAAAACATAAGGCCTTTATTGGTAAAACTATAGAAGTTGTGGTTGAAGGGCTCAGCGAGGAAACAGACTTGTTGCTTCAGGGACGAACCTCTCAGCAGGCGCCAGACATAGATGGTGTGGTATTAATTAATGATGGCCAGGCGAAGATCGGCGAATTTGTTAAAGTTAAAATCACAGGTAGTATGGAGTATGATCTTATTGGTCATATTCTTGGTGCAAGTGATGTTTTACAGTGAGCGCAGTGAATCAGTACAAACATTTAATTGCGTATGATCTTTCGTCTTACGGTGCCGCCTTTGCTATTATAAATCAATTTGTTGATGATAAAGTAGTTAAAGTTTTTGAGGTCAGCCCCTGCGGACAGACGGCTATTTTAATACTTTTATCAAATGAAACCATTTCGCTGCAAATTATAAAATCCGAAGTAGCCTCAATTTTTGGTTCGCAGGTGCTTTCCTGCGCATTAATTGAAAATATTCACGAAGATCTGCTACCAACTTATTTAAGCCAAAACAAATCCACACTTCGGAAAACACTTGCGATTTTGGAGGGGCCTTCTATCGCTAATGGATTTGTTTTAGCCCAAAGGGCGCTTGAAAAAAAGAACACTCTAATCGATTTTAGAGTCATAAGAACATTTCCAAAAAATATACTTCTAACGATATCAGCCGAAAGTCTAGGCCAGCTGATTAATCCTGATGGTTTTGATTTTAAACAAACAAACTTTGATTCTATTCAGCCAAGCTTAAAAAGTTTTTACGAGATTAAATCGACCTAGGTCCCATATTATAGTTTAGTTCTCCCCCTATGCAGCCGATAAACTGCTTAATGGCACAACCCGGGAAATTTGAAAAATATATTTTACTTGAAGAGCTCTTAAATAATAAAAGTGCCGTGCTTTCTGTGGCGCATATTATTTATTTAGTAAGAGAGGCCGGTGCGGGCCTTGATCAATCTCACCATAACTTAAGCCCGCAAAACATACTGATTTCATCCGCAGGCCATATTAAAATTATCAACTCAGCCGCCAGCGCTACAAATAGTATTACAGCACTCGGTACAATTCTTAGCGAGTTATTATCTAAGACAGCAAGTACTGAAATACCTATGAATTTAAATCACATCATTATCAAGGCTTTAGCGAATGATAAAAATCATCGCTACCAATCAGCCACAGTCTTGTGCCAAGAGCTAACTGAATTATTAAATTTAGAGTACCCGGACTTTTCAGCGCAGCAGTTTGGAAATTTTATCAAAATATTTTTTGCCGAATCACACCCAAAGAATAAAAGTGCGGCCAAATCAAGCAAGGCTGTGGCCTTCGAACCTATAAATGATTACGAGACTGCACCCTCTACTGCGATAGCTGCACATGATGCCCAAACAAAAAGTATACCTGATGGGTTTATCTCAAATACAGATTCCGCAGCAAACTCTGAGCCAGACTTGCCAGCTCAGCCCAGCAATGAATTAAACTTTGAGGCTTTACAAAAAACGGCTCTCACCAAACCATTGCGAAATCATGAAAACGAAGAAATTTATATTAAAGCGGCTCGGTATAACCATACCCACTTTAGCAAAAAAGCTGTGCCCGTGGATGACCCTGTAGGTTATCAAGAAGACGACTCGCGATTTGGTTCTCTTTTTAAACTTACGGCTGTTGTTAGTGCCCTGGCGCTTTTTATTTTTATTGCCGATGACGACTTTAATAAATCCCTTAAACGCTCTCCACATTTTTCAAAATTATTTAGACTCTTCAATATTAATACGACTAAAAATGTTGATCTTACAGAGCAATCTTCGCAAAGCGCCGCCCCAACAAAAGCAACATCTAAACCTGTAGAACAAATAAAACCCATTATCGTTGGCTATGCCAACATTACAGTTTCGGAACCAAGCCCACATGTTAGGGTTTACATTAATGGAATTGAACTTTTAGACAGACCGCCGGTTTTTAAATTTCCGCTTATATCAAATACACAAAATGTTATTTCTGCTTATAATGTTGTGACAAAAAAATATGCCGAACAGCGGCTTATTGTTAAGCCAAAGCAATCAGTGCAAGTAAGGTTGGTTTTAAAACACGCAACTAAAAGAAAATTGGCAGAAAGTCGGAGATAAGTAATGGTGGCTCGGGACGGAATTGAACCGCCGACACAAGGATTTTCAATCCTCTG
>JBBTEQ010000123.1:0-6088 GCA_038042235.1 Bdellovibrionota bacterium
TTTGTACGTACTTATCTGCGTCCAAACTAAATATCCGGCCACTAAGTCCCTTGATTTTTTTTCCGCAATTATCTTTGAATTTTTCACTAACGGCTCTACCGCTGTTGTACCAAGCGGTTTTGCCGCTTAACCTAGTCGCGTCTCCGGCCAAGCTATTAGCCCCCTCAAGCTTAAGCTCAAACTCCAGTGAACCTATATATTTTTTTTCAATGTCCTTTATGGGGCCTTTATATGAACCTAAGAAAGCTTCGCATCCGTCGATGTCCTGGTCCGCTTGTGCTAAAAATGTTCCTAGATTTTTAATCTGCACTTTTTTAAGCCCTCTGTGTGCCGCAGCACTGTCTCCAGAGTTTTCCACCATCCACTCGAGTGATTTAAACTTATTAATATTCGTCTTAGTCCAAACCGCTTCTTTTCTTGGGGCCTCGGGCGGCGGCGACATCACAGGGTATTTTCCTGGCTCTTCATTTTTTTCTTCTGGCGGCGCCTCTTTCGAACGAAGTTCGCTGCTTGCTACAGGATCTTGTGTGCGTTTTAAAATAACTTCTTTATTTTGAATCCTTAGCCCCAGGTCCGTTAAAAAAACATGTAGTATCTGCGCTAAAAGTTCTTCGGTCTTTAAGGTTCCAGCTCGATCTGTAATGTTTTGTAATTTAGCTTTAGCGTTTTCAAGATCTGCTTTGGCAAAATTCAAATCTTCTACTGCCTTAAGCGCTCCTCGATGTTCGACGCTTTCAAGATACGTTTTTTCTCCATAGCTGCGTCCAATTAAAAATGTCGCAACCAATGCTGAAATACTTAAAAATATTTTAATGAAGTCTTTCACTAAACCCCGTCTCCGCCAGCAACTTCTTCTTTTTGTAAAATACTGGCCTTTAAATACTCCCGATTCATTTTAGCAATATTGATCAACGAAATATCTTTCGGACAGGCTGCGGAGCACGCCCCCGTACTTGTACAGGCACCAAAACCTTCGGCATCCATGCGCGCCACCATATTGAGTGCGCGCTCTTCGCGCTCAACTTGCCCCTGCGGAAGAAGTGCTAAATGGGTAATCTTGGTACTAGTAAATAAGGCAGCTGATGCGTTTTTGCAGGAAGCCACGCAAGCCCCACAACCAATGCAGGCCGCAGATAAAAAAGCCTCGTCGGCATCGGGCTTCGGAATCGGTAGATTGTTCGCGTCTTGTGCGCTTCCGGTGTTGACCGAAATATATCCTCCAGCTTTTATGATTCGATCAAAAGCAGTACGATCGCACATCAAATCTTTAATAATCGGAAAAGCCTGCGCTCTCCAAGGCTCAAGCACCAACTCTTCGCCGTCTTTAAAGTGTCGCATGTGAAGCTGACATACCGTTGTGCTTTTTTCTGGCCCATGGGCATTGCCGTTAATCATAAAACCACAGCTGCCACAAATTCCTTCGCGGCAATCATGGTCAAAAACTATCGGGCTTTCGCCTTTTTTTACCAAGCCCTCATTTACTGTATCCAACATTTCTAAAAATGAGGCGTCCGGAGAGGTGTCCCGGGCTTCGTAAACTTCAAAGGCTCCTTGAGACTGAGCGTCTTTTTGGCGCCATACTTTTAACTTTAAACTTATATTTTGCTTACGCTGCATATTATCAACCTCTCAGCCATTAATCTTTACTTATAGGATCTTGTCGCAAGGTGCACATTGTCAAATTTCAAATCTTCTGTGTGACGAACTTGCGCTTTTTCTGCTGAGCCTTGCCACTCCCACGCGGCCACATGACAAAACTTTTCATCATCTCGCTTGGCTTCGCCATCAGTCTGAAATTCCTCTCTAAAGTGTCCGCCGCAAGACTCTTCGCGCGCCAAAGCGTCGCGGCACATCAGCTCTCCCAGCTCAATAAAATCCGCCACGCGTCCGGCCTTTTCAAGCTCTGGGTTAACTTCACTCGAGGTTCCCGGAATTTTAACTTCATTCCAAAATGTTTTGCGCAAATCAGAAATTTTTGTAATGGCTTCGGTTAGGCCGGCTTTGCTCCGCGACATTCCGCAGTTTTCCCACATAATATTCCCCAGTTCCTTGTGAAGACTGTCGGTTGTGCGTGAGCCTTGAATTTTCATCAGTTTTGCTAATTCATTTTTAACATTTTCTTCTGATGCTTTAACTGCATCATTTGATAATTTAATTTCTGATAGCTTTGTTCCGGCAATGTAATCACCTATTGTATACGGCAAAACAAAATAACCATCAGCCAAGCCCTGCATCAATGCAGAGGCGCCTAAACGATTCGCGCCGTGATCTGAAAAGTTGGCCTCTCCCGCCACAAACAACCCAGGAATTGTGCTCATTAAATTATAGTCAACCCATGTGCCGCCCATCGTATAGTGTGGCGCCGGATAAATTTTCATCGGTGTTTTATATGGGTTTTCACCTGTTATTTTATCGTACATTTGAAAAAGATTTCCGTATCTTTCAGAAATTTTATCTTCTCCCAGTCGTTTAACACTGTCTTTAAAATCTAAATAAACCGCTTTTTCACCCTGTGCACCAAAGCCTTCATCAATTCGAAACTTAGCCTGTCTTGATGAAACATCTCGAGGAGCTAAATTACCAAAGCTTGGGTAAATTCGTTCAAGATAATAGTCTCTTTCGTTTTCTGGAATATCCTGCGGGTTTCTTTGGTCTCCCTTTTTTGAAGAAACCCAAACGCGACCATCATTACGCAAAGACTCAGACATTAAAGTCAGTTTAGATTGATTTTCTCCGTGCACCGGAATACAGGTCGGGTGAATTTGTGTAAAACACGGATTTGCAAAATACGCGCCTTTTTTATGCGCCTTCCAGGTTGCCGTTACTGCACAAGCCATGGCGTTTGTAGAAAGATAAAAAACATTTGAATAGCCGCCGCTCGCAACCACCACGGCATCAGCAACATGCGATTCTATTTCGCCAGTATTTAAATTTCTCACAATAATTCCACGAGCTTTGCCATCAACCACAACAAGATCAAGCATCTCTCGCCTGGTGTTCAACTCGACAGTTCCTAAATCAACCTGTCTCATCATCGATGAATACGCTCCAAGCAAAAGCTGCTGGCCCGTTTGCCCGCGAGCATAAAACGTTCTTGAAACCTGCGCGCCGCCAAATGATCGGTTGGATAAAAGCCCGCCGTACTCGCGCGCGAGAGGAACCCCCTGCGCAACAGCTTGATCAATAATGCTAACTGAGGCTTCTGCTAAACGATAAACATTGGCTTCGCGTGCGCGAAAATCTCCACCCTTAACTGTGTCATAAAATAATCTGTAAACAGAGTCGCCATCATTTTGATAATTTTTGGCTGCATTAATTCCTCCCTGAGCTGCAACAGAGTGCGCTCTGCGCGGGGATTCGTGAACACAAAAAGCTTTAACTTTATATCCCAGCTCTCCAAGCGAAGCTGCTGCCGACGCGCCCGCAAGGCCCGTGCCCACAACAATAATGCTGTGTTTTCTTTTATTGGCTGGGTTCACCAACTTCATTTTAAACTTATAGTCTTTCCACTTAGTATCAATGCTGCCGCTGGGAACTTTGCTGTCTAACTTATTATTTAACGTTGCTGACATCTTCATTTTCTCCGATAGTCCGTTTCGTTGTCTGTTGTCCGTTATCTATGAAATAAAAAAACATAAAGTGGTTGCGATAAAAATCCTAACGTAACAACAATTGCATAAAGCCATGCAATTTTCTTAATATTGGTCTGCATTTTTCTTTCAAGCACGCCAAACGATAAAAATATTGAGTTTACACCATGACTTAAATGAAACATCAGTAGCACAATGCAAACCGAGTACCACGCAATATAATTAGGGCTATGAAAAACCTCAACAACAAGCCGGTGCAAATCTCTCATCACCACTCCGTTTACTGTAACTTCATAGTGGGAGCCATACTTAAAGGTAATCAGATGTAAAATAATAAAAGCTAATACGACAGAACCTTGAACACCCATATACTGAGAGGCCACTGGTGGTTTTTTATCTCCGTTTGGAGCAACCGCATATCTCGATCCGAGCTGTAGCGCGGCTGCCGAACCATTAGCTGATTTATTTTGAATGCTTAGACTAATTGCTGTGATCACGTGAACTATCAACGCAAGCACTAGGCCAATCTCGGCCGCATAAAGAACAATTTTGTTCGACAGAATTGCGTGGCCGTAGCTGTTATAGAGCTCTGGGCTCACTAAAATTAACATATTCCCAATCATGTGCGAAAATACAAAGCCCACCCAAACAAGGCCAGTGGCGCCCATAAGATATTTTCGACCCGTGGTTGACTTAAAAAACTGCAACATATGTAAATTCCTTCTGATACTTTAAAAATTACTCTGCACTAGCCAAGTTGTCACTTTTGACCTTATTTTAAAGCTGTCTTTTGCAACACGTTAAATCACAATTAGATTCATGTTATCAACGTCTTACGATAAGACTAAAAAGTTAAACTTAGAGAGAGGACTTTATGAAGATTTTTGTCTGCTTAAAGCAAGTGCCGGATAGCGAAACTAAAATTAAACTTTTGCCAGATCAATCTGGTATTGATGGGGCTGGCATTAAATGGGTTATGAACCCCTATGATGAGCATGCAGTTGAAGAATCTATTAAATTTAGAGAAAAAAACCCTGGAGCTCAAGTCTGGGCCATTAGTCTTGGGCCAAAATCTCGTGCCGTTGAGTCTTTACGCACAGCTTTAGCCATGGGTGCAGATGAAGCTATCATTATAAACTCAACCGAAAATTTAGATGCTTATTTAACAGCCAAAGCTTTGGCTCATGTTATTGCAACCGAAGGTCCGGCCCATCTTGTTTTCACAGGAAAACTGTCTATCGATGCAAATCAGTCTTCAGTTCCTCAAATGATTGCCGAGTTTTTATCTATACCGCATACAAGCGTGGTTTCAAAGTTTGAATATACGCCTGAATCCAGTAGCGTTGAACGAGATACTGAGGGCGGCGCAAAAGAAATAGTTCAAATGATTAATCCGGCCCTTGTTGCTGCCAACAAGGGTTTAAATATGCCTCGTTACGCTAGCCTTCCTGGCATAATGAAAGCGAAGAAAAAAGTTATCAAAGAAATTGAGTTTTCTTCTTTGGGCATTACCGCCACAGAACAAAAAGTAAGGTATTTCGGCTACTTGCTTCCGCCAGAAAAGCCCGCCGCAAAATTATTAGCCGGCGATGCTTCTTCACAAGTCGCTCAGCTTATTTCCTGTCTTCGTGATGAAGCCAAAGTTATTTAAACTTACGAGTTATTTGAAAGGTATTTTTTATGTCTAAGATTTTAGTTTTTACAGAATTCCAGGCCACCGCTTCCGCTGGCAGTGGCGCTTTAAAGCGTAGCTCTCAAGAACTTTTGCAGTTTGCAGCAAAAACTGGGCGACCGGTTGTGGCCCTAGCGCTCGGAACCACGGCCGCTGGTGCTGTGGCGCAGTTGGCTCCTCATGGTGCAGCAGAGGTTATGCTTTGCAAAGACTCCGCCTATGATCTTCATAATCCAGAACTTTTTTCCATCGCTGTCGCTGAAGCTATTGAAAAGTCGGGCGCAACGCTGGTGCTGGCTTCGACCTCTTCTGCTGGAAAAGATTTATTTCCCCGAGTAGCTGCAAAAATTGGCGCGGGCATCATTTCTGATGGCACAGAAATCACTCTTGTAGGTGAAGACGTAAAAATTAAAAAACCGCTTTATTCAGGAAAGTGTTTTGCTACCGCTAGCTTTGAGAATACCAAGGTTAAAATTGTTTTGATGCGCGCCAATCAGCTTCCTGTTGCTGCTGGCGACACAACAAAAACTGCTGTCATTTCTGAAGTCGCATTTACCAAACCAAGTCTTAAAACATTAATAACCGCGGTTGTTAAAGGAACTTCTGAAAAACTTGATTTGACCGAAGCTAATATTATTGTTTCTGGCGGGCGGGGGTTAAAAGAAGCCGCTAATTTCAAAATGATTGAAGAGCTCGCATCGGCCCTAGGAGCCACTGTTGGCGCCTCGCGAGCAGTAGTTGACGCTGGTTGGGTCGGACACTCACTACAGGTAGGACAAACGGGGAAAACCGTCGCGCCTACATTATATATTGCCGTGGGAATTTC
>JBBTEQ010000124.1:0-6218 GCA_038042235.1 Bdellovibrionota bacterium
TCCTCATACCCGGGTAAACCCGCACCACTCACCGCTTGATAAGTGGATACAGTTACATCCTCCAGGCCGAATTTTTCTAATAATGGTTTTAGCACCACCACCAATTGAATTGTAGAGCAATTAGGATTTGCAATAATCTGAGGCTTTGAGTTGGCATTTAATAAATCGCCATTAACCTCGGGCACAACTAAATTAATTTCAGAATTCATTCTGAATGCATTTGAGTTATCAATCGCAAATGCACCAGCTTTAATAGCCAAAGGCGCCCATTCTTTTGAAATATCATCGCCAGAAGAAAAGAAAACCATATCCAGCCCATCAAAACAATTCGGCTTTAAAATCTGCAGCGGCCATTTTTGACCCGCCAGTTCAATATTTAAACCCAGCGAATTCCCACTAGCAAAAGGACGAAGTTCCGCAATTGGCTGTGCATATTCTTCTAAAATATTGATAAAAGTCTCGCCAACAACACCGGTGGCACCAACTAGTCCGATTTTCAGAGGTTTTTTCCATTTTTTCATTTTTGCACTTCTTCTTCGTCGCTTTCTTCTTGTAAATCTTCTTCAGTGGTTTTTTCAGGAGCATAGGCATTAGCGCGCATCTGCCGCCTCTTTTTACCCAATTGCAGTACTCCAAAAATAGCACCCAAAGTTCCATAAGTTAAAAATAAAACAAATAGCATGATTTCGGGATAAAGGGCCACTGTTACAATAACCACCAAACCCGCCACTAAATATTTAAAGGCTAGTCTTTCTTTAAGATCCAGATCTTTAAATGACCTATACCGAAAATTAGAAACCATCACAAAGGACATCAAAATTACCATCACAAACAGTAATAAACCGCGCCACTCATTTGGAGCCCAATTAAGTTCATCAAAAGCTAAATACGAAGTAGTCAAAATACCGGCGGCCATTGGAATAGGTAGTCCTTGAAAGTAATTTTTTTCTACAACTCCCACCTGTACATTAAACCTTGCAAGCCTTAAAGCGCCACAGGCTAAAAATAAAAAACAGACCATCATTCCGCTTCGACCGTATTGGCTAAGAGCCCATAAATACATAAGCATGGCGGGCGCAAGACCAAAGCTAACAAGATCACATAATGAATCGAGCTCTGCCCCAAATTTACTAGTCGCATGAGTTAAGCGCGCTAAACGTCCATCGAGCTGATCAAATACCGCAGCAATCACCACTGCAATAGCCGCATATTTAAATTCGCCTTTTATAGAAAATATTAATGAAATAAAACCGCAAAATAAATTTGCAACGGTCATTAGATTAGGAAGTATGTAAATATACATTCCTAGTTTTTTTCCTGATTTAGAGTAGCCTTCTTCAGGTAAGTCAGCAGAGTTGGACATTGGACCTCGTGTCTGGCATTACGCCAGTAATTAAGTCTGGCGCTACGCCAGCACAATTAAGTAACTAAATAAAATAAGAAAAGTAATCAAAAAAATAAAACAAAATAGATAAGCCGATGCTACTTAACACCGGCATTGAAAAATTATCATCCAATTTACCCACCGGAATTAATTCAGACAATGACCCGACTAGTCCGGCAAGTAGACTGGCAATTAAAATATAATCCTGAACCCGATTATAAAATAAAAATAAATAACAAAGTCCTGTGCACACTGCAAAAGCTGCAACAAAACCCTGTACAGATTTGTGACCGAATAATTTATCTTTGCCATACTTTATACCGACATAACTGGCAATGGGATCAGCAAATGCCAAAAATAATAAACTTAAAGCCACCACACCTTTATTAAAAAAGAAGGCGGTTAAAACGCTACCTGTAATTAAATAGGTGGTTCCGGCTAAACGATGCAACTCGCTGCTACGCATGATGGGACCAAAAAAACCGGTTAAGAACCTATTAAAACCTTCGTTTTTGAGCCTAAGAAAATCGGCAGAAACCAGGACCAGAAAACCGAATGCTAAAAGGGCCTTTGAAAGCCAATTAGGTAAAAATATCCACAATGTGAACATAATAAAAACAGTCGACATATGCCAAATTTTTCTTGCCAGATGCAGGTCTGATCTGTTTTTTAAACCGCTAAATGTTAAGTTATTTTCTACTATCACAATGTGCTGAACTTATTTAATGCACCAGCACGTGTCCATTGAATTCAAATTTTTTTATCGCTTTGAGTTAAGAACCTGACAGTATTTCTAGCGATTCTTGAAGTTTTTGCCCATCTTTTAGGATGACTTCAATTTTCAGTCTATTAACGCCACTATTGAGTTGAATGTAATCAGTTTTAAAATTGTTTCCCTCTATCTTAAAAATCTGAGCCCCAAACCTATTACTTATGTTTTTAAAAGTAATACTATCAATTAATTTTTCATCCAAACAAAGATTAAAATTAACCATAACTAGATTCTTAAACACTTTATTAACCTGCGCCCTATTTTCTGCACGCTTACAAAAAAACTCTTTATTTATAAAAAGCGGTGCCACAACATTGTTTTGATCATTATTTGATAATACCGAACTTGAAGCCGGCCGGCGCAGCTGGTTTGATTTGTCGCCAATCAATTCATCATTAATATTCTGAAGCGACTTCAGCGTTGGTTTTTGTTCTGACTCAAGATCTATAATCGAAAAAACAGTGAACAGCGTAAGTAATACGAAAAATATTACGTTATATTTAATTTCTCGATAAGCTTTTCTGTGAATCCGCCTCATTTTAGCTTATTCGGTCTTTAGTCGTAATTTATTGAGGACTTCAGCCCAGTTATTTATAAAATATCAGGATGTTTGTCTAAATACCTGAATAGACTGAGCTGGACTTTTGGCTTGTTGATTGTATCGTAATTAGAACTATTTTTTTTCGATGCTGATGGCGAACTTTTTAACACCACCGGACTTAACTATATCTAAAACTGAGACAACCCGCCCATGCGGCACATCTTTGTCTGCAGAAATAATTGCTTGAACATCTGGGTTCTTTTTGAATTCTTGTTCGGCGGCACTGCGAACCTGCTGGTCATCAGCTGATTGACCATCTAAACGTAGATTTCCATCTGACCCGATTATAATATTTAATTTACTAGGATTGGTCGCGTCTCCGCTTCCGGCTTTTGGAAGCTTGATATTAATAGAAGGTTTCATAATCATCGGAGCCGTAACCATAAAAATAATGAGCACCACTAATATAACATCGACAAGTGGTACCACATTTATTTCAGACATGACCTCGTCTTGCGAGTCTGACTTGAAAGCCATTAATTAAGACCCTTTTTTTTAGCGTAAGCCAGAGCCAACTCTTTTACGCTTTCTAAACTAATAAAAATACTTTTTACTTTACGATTATAATAGTTGTAAAAAACTCCCGCGGGAATGGCCACAAATAATCCGGCAGCTGTTGCAATAAGGGCAACAGAAATTCCCGCCATGACCGTTTGTTGTCCGGCATCTGAGGCTTGCGCCAAATCATTAAATGCTTTCATAATTCCCAGCACTGTTCCGAGTAACCCGATAAATGGCGCATTCGAAGCAACCGTTGCCAGCATAGCTAAATATTTTTCGAGTTCAGGCTTTTCATTTAGCATGAAAGCATTGAATATTTCTTCCGTCCCAGCTAATCCTGATTCTTTTAAATGGCGGAGTGCCTGAGCCGCCGCACGACCTTCAAGTGAATCTGTATCTTTAGCCAACTCTTCAAAATCCATTAGATTATTGTCGCGTAAAATCGATTTTATTTTTAATCTGATCGCCGCGCTATTTTCAGAAATTTTCTTTAATACTATATATCTTTCAAAAATCATCCCAACGGAAACCACACTCATCAGGACCAGTACAAACAAGACAACCTGATCTGCGTATTGAGCTAGAGTAAAAATTTTTTCTGACAACATCCTTAGACTCCTCTGGTTCTTTTACTACTTTTTACTACAACATACTACTTAGGGACCATCAAGCGCGTTGAAACAGCAATTTTGTATCAATATGAGACTTACAAAACTTTAATCCCTAGACCAATAGCTAGGTTTCGAGCTCTGTACTCTATTGTTGATTAAATTCAGCCGAAATCAAGAAGTGACCCATATTGAGAGATTGCGTGGAGCATTAAATGAGGAGTGATATTTATTATGTCTTTTCACTACAATAAAGATCGAAATCATAGCCAAGGCGAAAGTTTTTGGACATCCAATTCTGACTTATTTTTAGGTTTATCATCAATTTTTTTGCTACTTTATGTTGTGTCCAGTTTAAGGTCAGGAGCTGATGGCGTAAACAACGCGACTGAAAACAAAAAATTAAGAATTGAAGTTCAAGATTTACAAAATCAATTAAAAACTTATGAATCGGTTAAAGATCAATATTTGGAGCAGCAAGCGAATAAAAGTGAAAAAGATGAATACATGGAGCTCATGGATAAGCTCACGCTTTTACAAGAAGAATCCAAAAATGAAAAAGATTCTTTAACTCAGCAAGCACGAGAAAATGAAAAAAAAGAAATGGCGCTTAATAAATATCAAAAAATGGTTCGAAATATAATCAATTCGAACAAACTGCAAAAAACAAAGGTTACAAATCGTAATGAAGTCATAGATGAACAAGTTGAGACCATTGATGAGCAATCTACTAAAATCACTACGCTTAATAAGGATATTTCTCAGAAGGAAACTCTGATCAAACAAAAAGAAAACCAAATTTCTTCGATAAATAACAACCTGGCTGAAAAAGTGAGTGAGCTGAAAAAGTCTTATAAACGCGCTAAAGTGTCTCAAAATGTTTACCAGTCCCGTCTTAAAAAACTACAGAGCGAGGCTAGACAACAGATTACACTTGTTGAACAACAAAAACGACAGACAATCTCAGAATTAAATCAAGCTAAGTCTGAGCTGAGCTCTACACAATCTCAACTTTCAGAGACCCAAAATGCTCTGGAAGATACAAAAGGTCAATTACAGCAAAAAGGTGAAGAGGTCGCTGGCCTGAGCAATAAATTAAACACAGCAAAGCAAGAGGCAAAAGCCAAAATGGACGCGCTTCAAGCAAAGTACAATGCCGATCAAGAACGTGAACGACAGGCTTTTGGTGCTGCACTTCGAAATCAGAAAAATCTTTCAGAAGGTGAAATCGCCCGCCGCGAAGCTCAATTTAAAGCTGCAGCTGCCGAAAAAGATCGACAGTTTTCCGGACAACTTTCTGGTCTTGCGGGACAGTTTAAAGCTGCGCAAGCCGAAAAAGAACGACAATTTGCCGGGCAACTTTCAGGTCTTGCGGGTCAGTTAAAAAATACTGAAGGCCAGCTAAAAAATACCGAAGGTCAGTTAAATGCAGTAAAAGCTGAGCTTGCAGACCGCAAAAAAATTGCACAAGAAATTAAAAGTGGCTTTGATAAAATCGGTGTTAAAGCCGACATTGATTTACAGTCAGGCGATGTGCTCCTAGATTTTGGACAAACTTTTTTTGAAAATGACTCGTCACAACTTAAAGATGAAATGAGAAAAATATTAAAAAAGGCCATGCCCGTTTATTCAAAATCCCTATTTGGAAATGTTAATGTCGCCGAAAAAATCTCTAGTGTTGAGGTCATCGGTTTTGCCTCGCCGACTTATCGTGGAAAATTTGTCGATCCTAATTCGTCTAAACCCGATGATATAGACGCCATGAAATATAATATGGATTTAAGCTACAAAAGAGCAAAATCAATTTTTAACTATATTCTTGATGACAAAGAGATGGCCTTTGAACACAAAAATTCTCTTGTCCCTAATTTAACAGTATCTGGCCGAAGCTTTTTAGAGCTGATGAAAATGAATAGAAGCGTCGCCAGCGCCGAAGATTATTGTAAAAAAAATGACTGTAAAAAGTCACAAAGAGTTATTATTAAATTTAGTATGAATAGAAAGAAATAAGGAGTCCATATGTCGATAATAAATGACCAGTTGCTGCAGAACTCAATTAAATATTTTATTAATTATCTGCCCTACGCAATGGGAGCAGTATTCGTAATTGCGGCCGTAGTTAGGTATGCAATTTACTATACGGTACGCCGTCATGATTGGTTCGCTAGGCAGTTTGAGCATAAAGTACTAAAATTTTTAGATAGTGATGCCAACAAAAACTTACAGAACGCCTCGTTTTATGTTTTAGCTAAAAAGATGTTTGAAAAAACCTATTACGAAGCCTTTGCAATACGAGATAAAAATTCTCATTCAAATTCCGATAGCGTTATGCCCCTAAACGACAGAGTATTT
>JBBTEQ010000125.1:0-12455 GCA_038042235.1 Bdellovibrionota bacterium
AAACTTTCTGGACACCGGATACATCATATCAAAGGTTAAATCCTGATCCTGATTAAAAATCCGAATAGTTTCAGATTTACTTTCCATGTAAATTTCACTTTTGGCTTTTGCTATATTTTCTTGAGTGCCAAAAAACTCTAAATGAGCTGTGCCGACCATTGTGCAAACCACGATATCAGGGTTAGCAATTTTCACTAGCTGGGTGATTTCGCCAGCGTGATTCATACCCATCTCGATTACGGCAAAATCAGCATCTTGCGGGATACTTAATAAAGTCATCGGCACCCCCCAATGATTATTAAAACTTCCTTCACTAAAATGTGTTTTCTTATACTGGCCTAAGATCTGCGCTGTAAATTCTTTAGTTGTGGTTTTGCCATTTGAACCCGTAATACCAATAATTTTGGTATTAAGTGTATTACGATAATGATGTGCAAAATCTTGTAGCGCTTTAAGAGTATCCTTCACCTTTAAGATACTGATTTGAGATTTAAGATGCTGAAACTTTTCAGGAAGCTCGTGAACTATGAGGGCGCTCGCACCTTTTTGTACCGCCTGATCTAAATAGTGATGCGCATCGTAGGCAACGCCCTTAAGAGCAATAAAAACCTGGCCGGTCAAATCTTTTCGCGTATCGGTGCCGAGCTGTAAAAATTCTTTTTGGTGTTCAGAAATAATCTGCGCGTCGGTCCATTTTGCAATTTGATTTAGGTGCCATTTCATTTTTTATTCCTGTCTATCACTTTAAATGTAATATTCATAAATACTTTTTTGCAACTTCATAATCGCTGAATGGTTTTTTTTCAGAGCCAATAATTTGATAATCTTCATGCCCTTTGCCGGCAATTAAAACCACATCACCCTCTTGCGCCCTATTAATAGCTTTTTGAATAGCCAGTTCACGATCCTGTTCGATTATGTACTTTCGATAGTCAGATGTATGATCAGCCGCCAAACCATGAGTGATATCTTCAATAATTGATTGCGGGTTTTCAGTGCGCGGGTTGTCTGATGTCACAATAACATAATCACTTAGTCTAAAGGCAATTTCACCCATTAAGGGACGCTTAGTTTTATCGCGGTCTCCACCGCAACCGAATACACAAATGATTTTAGCATTAGACTTTGAAGAACTTCTGATTTTTTGAATCGAACTTAAAACATTCTCTAGGGCGTCCGGAGTGTGGGCGTAATCAATAAAAACTGTTTTTTTAGTTTGCGACTCAACTTTTTGTAATCTTCCGGGCACTCCGCTAAAAGTATTAAGCGCCTTTAGGCTTTGTTCAAGACTGATACTCGCAGAAAGAGCGGCCACACAACTGGCTACAATATTGTAAATCGTGTGCTCACCGCAAACGGGCAAAGTTGATTTTATAGTTTCGACAGCCGTAATAATTTCAAATTCGGTCTCGTTAAAATTCATATTCAGAATCTTAAATTGAAAATCAGACTCGCTTTCTCCATATGTCCAAGCAAAAACATCATCGGCCACTGTTAATTTTCTACCGTAAGAATCATCAATATTGATCACAGCAAATTTCGGGTTTTTTATTGTTGACCACATCATCTCAGTAAAAAGTTTTTGTTTGGCTTCAAAATATTTCTGCATCGATTTATGATAATCCAGATGATCCAAAGTCAAATTAGTAAAAATCACCGTATTAAAATGGACTTCCTGAATTCTTTTTTGCTCTATAGCATGTGAAGAAACTTCAAGGGCTACAGCTGTAGCCCCCTCATTAATAAAATCACGAAGTCTTGATTGTAATGTGACCGCATCGGGCGTGGTCATTTGCATAGCCATTTGTGTTGACCAGATTTTTTGCCCCACTCGGTGATTAACCGTACCAATAACACCAAGAGTTTTTTTATAATAACTCATTATATGCTCTAAAATATAAGTGATTGAGGTTTTTCCATTGGTGCCGGTAACTCCAAAGCAAAATAATTCCTGCGATGGAAAGTTATAAAATCTCGCTGCCAAAACAGCCAAAAATTCTCGTGTATCTGAAACCTCTAATACAAAATGTGGAAAATCACTGGGAACATTGCTGCTGTTTTCAACAACTAAGGCTATGGCGCCATTAAAAACTGCGTCTTTAATAAAAGCATGGCCGTCATTTTCACTACCTTTGATCGCTACAAAAACTGAATTAGGTTTTACCTGACGCGCATCAAAGCAAATAGAGGCGACATCTTGCTCTAAAATCGCTAAATCCGCTGTACTTGTCTTAGCGCCGTTTAAATTTGAAAATAACTGATGCAGTTTCATGCAGATAAAGCATAATGTTTGAAGTGTAAATATACAACTAACGAGCACTTGACACTAAATATTATAAAGTTGAGGCATTAACTCATGCGACAAGCCGGTCCACTACAAGCAATCGAAGTTTTTAATAATCCCGATGGAAAATGGATCATTTTATTTCATGGCTATGGCGCCGATGCCTCAGATCTGGCAAGTCTGGCAGATCAATTAACTGATACATCGAGTCCTAACAAAAGCTGCAACTGGTTGTTTCCCAACGGTCCTATCAGTGTACCCATAGGCCCCGGATGGACCGGCCGTGCGTGGTGGAATATTCGTATGACAGACCTGTCAGGTGATTGGTCTGAGCTTCGCCCACCTGAAATGGATTCTGCTGTTGCCCAAGTCTTTAAAATGATGAGCTCTATGAAGTTTGAATGGAAAGATGTCATCATCGGCGGGTTTTCACAGGGAGCTATGCTCGCAACCGAAGTGTTTCTGAAAGCTCCTGTAACACCCGCCGGGCTTATTTGTTTATCAGGTACACTCCTGAGCAAGACTCTGTGGTCTGATTATATTGTAAACAGAAAAGGCTCTAACGTTCTATTATCGCACGGTGAAGCTGATCAGGTTTTACCTCATAAGGGCTCCATTCAATTACAGAAGTTTTTTGAAGAGCATGGGATTAAAACTCAGTTTGTGTCTTTTCGTGGAGGACATGAAATTCCTATGCAAGTGATCCAAAAAGTGAAAAGCTATATTTCAGAAAGACTATAAGCAGAGATTATTAATGAAGTATGCCATTGAAACAGAAAATCTAGGACGTATTTATAAAACCTACTCAAAGCAAGAGGGAATTTTAAACTCGCTTAAAGGTTTTTATAATCGTCAGTATACTGAGAAAGTCGCGCTTAAAAATGCCAGCTTTAAAGCCGAGCCCGGAAAAATTATCGGACTTGTGGGCTCCAATGGCGCCGGAAAAACCACTCTGTTAAAAATGCTTTCCGGTTTAATTTATCCTACAACCGGCTCGGCTCGTGTTCTTGGATTTGAACCCTCAAAACGAGAAAATGAATACTTAAAACAAATCAGTATTTTATTAGGGCAAAAAAATCAATTGTGGTGGGATATCACCCCGCGTGACAGCTATGCACTATTAACTAAAATTTATAATTTAAATGAAACCAGCTCTAAAAGCAGAGTCACTGAACTTGCACAGCTCTTGCAATGCCAGCATGTTTTAGACACTCAGCTGCGGCGACTGAGCCTTGGTGAGCGAATGAAAATGGAAATCATCGGCGCGCTACTGCACTCTCCTAAGGTGTTATTTTTGGATGAACCTACAATAGGACTAGATATTGTGGCACAAACCACGATAAGAAATTTTCTTGAAAAATATGTTAAAGAACAACAACCTGCGATTATTTTAACTTCCCACTACATGGACGATATTGCGCAACTAGCTGACCAGTTGTTCCTGATTTCTAAGGGTGAAATTGTCTATGACGGCAGCGTGGATCACTTTATGCAAACTACTGATCTAAAGAAAAAATTAATATATCGTTTAAAGAACACGACAGAAGAGAAAGAAATCGTTTTTAATTCACAGGAGTTAACACAGGTTTTAAGCGATTTAGCTAAAGCCGGTGATGTTGTCGATTTAAAAGTAGAGGAAGTTGATTTTGAAGATGTTATTCACCGCTTTTTGCAGGCGGAATCTGGCGCTCGCTAAGTTAGCAATTGTAACTAACCTTGAGTACAGATTTAATTTTATCATTGATGCCTTCATCCAACCGATCTTAACCGTTGGCGTTGAAGTTCTATTGTGGGTTGCCATATTTAACACAGTAGCTAAAACAGCAGATGCCACGGGATTAATTGGCGGATTCGGTCGAGACTCTTATTTGGCCTATGCCGTATGGGCACCCTTTTTAGGGCGAATTGCTATCAGCTGGATGTATGAAGCGATGATGGTTGAAGAAGTAGCCAGCGGATCGATCAACACTATTTTATCTAGGCCGTTAAGTTTTTTTGAATATTATCTAAGTCAAACTCTAGGGTACAAAGTGATCACCACTTTGTTTTCGGTAACTGTTCCCATTGCACTCAGCTTATATTTTAAATTACCAATTCATTTTGATCGTCTTTTTGGCGCCTTTTTAATTGTGGTCTATTATTTATTTTTAGTGCACACCATGAGTTTTATAGTTTCAGCACTTGGTTTTTATTTAACCCGCGTCCGCTCCTTTACTTTACTGAAAAACCTAAGCCTAACACTGCTTGGAGGCGAGCTGGTTCCGATTGATTTAATGCCGAAAGCCTTAGCTGATCTACTTCTTACATTACCTTTTACAGCAGGAGTTTATGTTCCGCTGGCTTATATTACTGGGCGCGGAGGCTCTGAATTGCTGATGCAAGGTTTTATCAGCACCACTTGGGGATTAGCCGTGGCGGGAACTGTCGCCTATATACTTTGGAATCGCGGCATTCGTGAGTACACGGGAACGGGCGCCTAGATGACGTTACTCATGACACAATTATCTAAGTTAAAAAAATACTCTGTCATTTATAATGCATTCTTCAAAGCCAGCCTAGTCGCCGATCTAGAGTACCGACTTAATTTTGTGGTTTTAGTTATCGGAGAGTTTGTTTGGTATTCGACGCAATTAATTTTATTTGAAGTGCTCTATCGTCATACAAATATTATTGGCGACTGGAATATTGATCAAATGCGAGTTTTCATTTTTTTAGTACTGTTTGTTGATTCCATTTATATGATTTTATGGGATCCAAGTTTTTCGGCCTTTACCGATAATGTCCGTAAAGGCACCTTGGATTTGCTCCTGATGAAACCGATCAACTCGATGTTTATGCTCAGCTCACAAAGAATTTCAGTATCCCACATACCTTGTTTTTTTATAACATTTGCCGGTCTTTTTTGGGCGCTGGGTAAGCTTCCACAATTTGATTGGTTTAAATTATTGTGGCTTATTTTATTAATCCCCGCCGGTCTTTCAGTGGTTTTCTGTGGTCGTTTTGCACTTAACGCCACCTCGATTATTTTTACCAGAGCCGATTTTTTACAATATATCTGGTACTCGGTCTTCAGATTAGGTTTAAGGCCTGATGCCATTTACTCTGGTTTTTTACGAGTAATCCTAATTTTTATTCTTCCCTTTGCCATGGTGGCTTCAATCCCCGCTCGCATTTTGCTTGAGCCTACGCAGGCTTGGATGATTGCGTGGGCGTTGGTATTACCTTTTATACTTTTTTATTTACTTAAAAAATATTGGAATTTTTGCCTTAAATATTATACGAGTGCGAGCAGTTAAGTTTTGATCAAAAAAATTATATCAAAAACACAACGCAGCTCAATATGAGACGCTTTAATATTAAAGCGAACCAAAGACGCTATAGAGTGAAATAAGCTCAGTTTTATAAAAGCATTGACGATTAAACTGTAAACTCTAATATAGAGATATGAGATCGCTGTTCGTTATTTGCGTTTTTACATTCTCATGTTTGATTCCAACTAATGCGCAAGTTTTTATTCCATTTTCATATTGGCAAGATTTTTGTAAATCAACAGCCGTTGTTTTTACTTTTACAGGTGCCGATCAAATTTACACTGTGCCTTTTGGTTGCAAACGCATGCGTATTAAAGCCTGGGGCGGTGGCGGTGGTGGTGGTGGCAGTGGCGATGGAACCGGCCAAGTCGGCGCCGCGGGTGGCGGCGGCGGCTACTCCGAAGTAGATCTTACAGTCACTTCCGGTACTGATTATGCAATAAGAGTTGGTGGCGCGGGGGTGCGCGGATTAAATTCGGGTGGCACCTCTTATGGTGCTGGTGGTGGTGGCGGCGGCTATAGCGCTGTGCTTACAAGCCCTGGATTAGTTGTGCAATTAGTTGCTGGCGGTGGTGGCGGCGGCGGTGCTGGCGATAACGGAGCTGCCGGAGCTGTCGGAGCAGGTGGCGCAGGTGGCGGAACCACTGGTGTTACTGGAGGTATTGCATGGGTGGCCGGAACCGGTGGAGGTGGCGGCACAGCAATTACCGGTGGCGCAGCTGGAAATCAAGCTCAAAACGCGCCTGGCACCAACCCAACTGCTGGGGCTTCGTTACAAGGTGGAAACGGTGGCAGTCTTGATGCCGGCGGAACAGGGGCTCCAGCAGGCGGAGCAGGCGGAACATACGGCGGCGGAGCAGGTGGAAACGCAGGAAGTACTAACAGTAGAACCGGTGGTGGCGGTTCTAGTTTTTCTATCGTAGCTGGAACACAAACCGCCGGGGCTGGAACCGTTCCGGGAAACTCAGCCGATGGCGACCGAGCGGGTGCTGGCGACGGTGGCGCTCAAGTGGCTGTAGGTGATAATAATGGTAACACTGGTGTTAACGGCCGTGTTGTTCTCTATTTTTTCAGAAATTAATTTTCTATTTAGATTTAAACATATACACCCAAATTACTAATTTATACGAATGTAGTGTAAAATTCACATTATAATTGTTGATATTTAAGTAAAATTCACATTATAATTGTTGATATGGATGAATATAAAAGAATATTAAATTTAGATCAGTTATTACATAAAAAGTCTTTTTTTTTATTTGGCCCCAGGGGTGTGGGCAAATCAACTCTGATTAGAAAACAGTTGAGCCCTGACAAAATCGTCTATATTAATTTGCTTAAATCATCAGAATATCTAAAATATCAAACCAATCCCTCGCAATTAGAAGAAGTTGTACAGGCTCACCCTAAAAAATGGATTGTCATCGACGAAATACAACGAATACCGGAACTGCTGAATGAAGTTCATCGTCTGATTGAGGAAAAAAAGACTAAATTTCTATTAACCGGTAGCAGTTCTCGCAAATTAAAAATGGAAGGCGTAAATTTACTTGCCGGAAGAGCTTGGCGTTCTGAATTATTTCCCTTAGTTCAAAGCGAGATAAAACACTTTAGTCTCGACAGGGCATTACGCCATGGTACTTTGCCTGCCGTCTATAAGTCAGATGATCCAGAAGAAGAGCTTGATGCTTATTGTGAGGCCTATTTAAGGGAAGAAATCACACAAGAACATCTGATAAGAAAACTTCCGCCATTTGTTCGATTTTTAAAAATTGCCGCCTTAAGCTCGGGTCAAATTGTGAATTACACAAAAATCGGCAGCGACGCGCAGATTTCTCCCAATACGATTAAACAATATTTTCAGGTACTCTATGACACTTTAATCGCTTTTCAGATCACACCCGTAGAAATGGCCGCAAGTCGTAAATCAATTGAGGCACCGAAATTTTATCTATTCGACTGTGGTGTTATGAATACTCTAGCTCAGACGGAACATCTTGACCGGAATTCTGATCTTTATGGCAGAGCATTTGAAACCTGGTTTTTCAACGAACTGAGGTCATTTCTGAGTTACACCCGCATAAAAAAACAGATTCATTATTCGCAGGATTATAATCAAAATGAAGTCGATTTCGTAATCGGTAATACCGCCATTGAGGTAAAAGCCACTAAGCGGGCTCAAAGCGAAGATCTTATTTGTTTGAATAAACTGGGCGAGTTGCGAACTATCAAAAATAAATTTCTAGTTTGCCAAGAAGAAGGCACCAGAAAAAAAAATGATGTGATAATTATACACTGGCAAATTTTTTTATCAAAATTATGGACGAAAGATATCGTTCTTGGGTGAGATGTAACAACGAATATGCCAAATTCTAGCCCAGCCTCAACCAGTAACGTGTGTGCTTAAGCTCGCCTGTTTTGGATAACACTCCCAGATCTACAAGCTCCTGCAGATCTCTGGTTGCCGTGGCTCTGGATGTTTTTGTGATACTTATATATTTTTCAGCACTGAGGCCCGTCTTGAACCCTGACGGACCAAATTTAAATAATGTAAGTACTACTTTTTGCTGTCGCGTATTTAAAAGAATCGCAACTCTGTCCAAAAGTTTAGTTTTGGCAATGACAAATTTAATCAAACCCTCAGTTAACTCTTGGGCCTTTAAGATAGTTTCAGAAAAATAGACTAACCAATCCGTAACGTCATTTTGCTTATTCGCCTGCTCAAGCGCGGCGTAATATTTTTTTCGATTGCTTTGTATAGCCTGAGACAATCCAATTAAACTTGGCTGCCCCAACCCCCCAGACAAAGCTTTCACGGAAAGTGCGCGTGCGATTCTGCCGTTGCCATCCTCAAATGGATGAATAGACACAAAATAAAGATGCGCAATACCTGCTCGAGCCAAAATGGACAACTGCGAATTAGAACAAAACCATTTTATATAGTTTTTCATTTCCAAGGGAACTTTATGTGATGGTGGAGCTTCGAAATGTACTTTTCGTTTGTGAACATACCCTGAAACCACTTGCATAGAGTCCGCATGAGTTCTGTATCGTCCGATATCAGAGAGCTTTTCATTTTGCATTAACATTTTGTGCCAATTGAATAGCATTTTGCGACTTAGGGGCTCATCATATGTACGAAATAAATTCACCATCATTTCGGCAATGGCTTGCTCTTGTGGGGACGATTTGTCAGCTCTGGCGCGACCAGTATTGGACTGCTGCAAGCCTAACTGTTTGCGAACAGATGATTGAACACTGTCCCGACTTAGAATTTCACCTTCAATTTCTGATGTTTTAACAGCTTCGTCGCTAATTAATTCAATTGTTAAATGCATTTGCTCTTTTTTATTTAAATGCTCAAATGCGCCAGAAAAACGTCCGGCTTTTAAAAAAAATTCTTTTTCATAATTATCTAAAGCTGCCGCATCGAAAGTAAAATTCGGCCAATCTTTTCTTTGCCAGTTCCAAATCATGAGTTATAGCTCCCTTTTGTATAACTCATAATATAGCACAGTAATGAGCTATACAAAAGTGGATTATGCCTCATTTACCCTTTACAGCGGAGTTTATGCTCCGCTGGCCTTTATATGTTTGCCTTAATATTATTCGATTGCGAGCAGTTAGGCTTTTGATCTGAATTAGCCGGGCCTTAAGGCTCATAACTATCTAAATTTAGCGGCGGATTATCATGAAATATCGAAATATTGTTGCGGATTATCATGAAATGCCGCTATACTTAATTGATGATACAAAGGTCAGCACTTCTAAAGAAGAATTTGAATGCTTGTTTAAAACGAAAAAGCCTGTTCTTTTTTGGCCCACGGCAAACTGGCAAATCTACATTTCTTAAAGCTACTTATCCGAATGCGCTCTATATTGATCTTTTAAAAAACAAAACCTATAATGAGTATCTTCGCGAACCTCAGTTACTTGAGGTAGATATTCAATCCTACAAAAAAAAAACCGCAGGTCATTTAATTATCATTGATGAAATTCAAAAATTGCCGAATTTGCTTGATGAAGTGCATTCTTTGATTGAATCCGATAAATCACTTCGATTTATTTTAACCGGAAGCAGTGCGCGAAAACTAAAACGATTGGGTTCAAATCTTTTAGGTGGACGAGCCGCCTGGTTTTCGTTTTACCCTTTAACTTTTATCGAGCTTCAACATAATATTAAATTTGAAAAAGATCTTGAAAGGCGGCTTAACCATGGCGGCCTTCCCACTTGTTACTCTCAGACGGAAGCCTTTGAAGAGCTAAAGGATTACGTCGGGCTTTATCTTAAAACAGAAATTCAGGATGAAGGCCTAGTCCGCAATATCGAAAACTTTGGAAGATTTCTCGAAGCCTCTGCCTTAACAAATGCCAAGCAGTTAAATTATACTGAAATTGGCAGTGACGCCCAAGTTCCCCCCCGCACTGTGCAAAATTACTTTCAGATCTTAGAAGACACTCTTGTTGGATTCCTATTGCCAGCTTTTACCAAAACAAAAACTCGCAAGGCCATCAGTACGGCTAAATTTTATTTATTCGACACCGGTGTTACAAATTCTCTCTTACACCGAAAATGGACTGAATCCGGAACCATTGAGTTCGGCGAATTATTTGAACAGTTTATCATTAACGAAATTTTGGCCTATAAGTCCTATGCGCGTGAGGACTGGGGCCTCAGTTATTGGCGATCAACCAGCCAGTTTGAAGTTGACCTTATCCTTGATAACCATCAAAAACACATAGCCATTGAAATTAAAGGAAAAAATAAGGTTACTAAAAAAGACTGTAGCGGTCTGCTGGCTTTTGAAGACGACATCCAATTATATCGAAAAATTATCATCTACACGGGCGATAGAGTTCGAAAACTTGAAAATGGTATTGAGCTGCTGCCATACAAAGAATTTTTTAAACAATTGTGGCACCAAAAATTATTTTAACTGAAACAATTAATTAGTTGGCCCGTTAGCGGCGGACGCAGCGGATATTAGCATTGGTATTTTTCACCAAAGCTCCAAATAATCCGTCGCTGAACCTGACATAGTTAGCTGCGCCGCTAGAGGACTCAGTCGATGACCAGTAAGCAGTATTGCCGGCAAAGATAAAGTTCCCAATTGCTGATCTTCCAGAGTAGAGAACTCCAAGTTCGTTATAGGCTGGTAGGTACCAATCTGTGTGGCCGTTTTCATTTAAAGCTTCACAATTTACAGCAGCAGTATAGGGCGCATGCCACCGACAACCGAGGTCCCGTACAGCTCGAACCGTCCCATGTGGATGAAGTCGATAATGAAAGTATCGTACCTGCAAAGAGTCTCCACATTTACGATAAAAATCTAACTTAGCACTTCCGGTAACCAGAGTGGCTTTATGATGTCGGTCTCTGGAATCGTAAATACCTTTTAAATAATTTCGCCAATTTTTTAATTTATGAATCTCGTCAATATAAGTAAATCTTTTTCAAGATTAAATTGTTGCTTCAGAATTCGCGTGCGATCAACTGGAATGTCGTAATTCATGTAATCAGAATCGAACTGCTTTAAGCCTTTTGACAAAGTAAAGTAATTTTGCCTATAGGTTAAACTACATTTAATCGCTGAAGCCCTTCTACGGACTAACGGTTCCACCACTATTGACTGAAAGCGTATTACATAACAACTTACCAGTACACTGACCACACGCAGTACCAGCACCACATCCTCCTCCGCATTGAAGAACAGATGATCCACCTGTTACTGTCATAGTACCGCTGTTTGCACTACCTACCTGAAGGGTTTGCCCATTTAGTGCAAGAGTACCTTGAGAAATAGTAAATGCCTGCGACGCCCCTGCAAGAGTCATATTATTATTCAGTGTAAGAGTTCCGCTTGATTTATTCACCGTAAAAGTCCCGGTAGGAAGCGTGCCTGTTGTATAAGAAAAGGCTTGGGCACCGCTGCCGTTAAAAGTGATAGCAGCATTGCCTCCCCCCCCCGAAAGAAAAACCAAATCGCCTTGAACTGCAATGGTACCCGTATTTATAGTGGTGGTATAAACGTCGGTTCTTTGATCGACTGTCAGCGTTCCTCCCACATTCATTGTTCCCACAATAGTTTCGGTATTTACGTTTTGAGCTAAAAGTCCGACATTGTTAAAAACTGTAGCTCCTGCGTTGATAGTGATGGCTACACCATAGGCCATGGCGTTGCCTCCAAAGTTGATTGTTGTACCTGCAAGAGAAGCTGTACCTGCAGTATGTGTCCAAGATTTTAAGTAAGAAATTGTACCTGAGAAGGTAACTGTTCCACCAGTAGAATTGACCTCAATATTTCTAGGTATTCCACCTGCCACCACGCTGGTGACAGTTTGATTTGAAGAACCATTCAACAAAAGTGTAGCGTTACAATTAGGACCGACGCCCCCCGCAGTTGCAGTAACATTCCCTTTGACCGCGATTGTACCTGAAGCCGGGCAGCTTGAAGTACCAAGAGCATTATCTTGATTGAAAGTAAGATTCCCCCCAACATTTAATGTGCCCACAATTGTTTCTGCATTGCTATTTGTAGCATAAAAACCAACATCATTAAAAACTGTAGCACCCGCATCAATCATGACGGGCGCAGTATAGGTAGCGCCAGCTCTTCCAAAGTTAACTGTTGTTCCAGCCAAAGAGACTGCTCCAGCTGTGTGGGTCCACGACATTATCTGAGAAACTGTACCCGAGAATGTTACTGTTCCACCCGTAGAGTTAACTGCGATATTTCTAGGAATACCTCCGGCGGCTACGCTAGTAAGCGTTTGATTTGATGAACCGTTAAGTAAAAGAGTGGCACCGCAGAATTGGCCCATACCCCCTGCCGTTGCAGTGACGTTACCCGCAACTGCGA
>JBBTEQ010000126.1:0-7575 GCA_038042235.1 Bdellovibrionota bacterium
TTTATTTTATTGATAAAACGAATCATGAGGATCTATATCAAAATAAATTTGAAATAAAAAACTACAACGACTTCCCTAAGGGGCTTGGTTTGCAGTATGTGGATCATTTCACAAACAATGTTCCTAAGGGTGAAATGCAGAAGTGGTGTGATTTTTACACCAATGTGCTGAATTTTCATGAAGCTCGATATTTTGATATCAAGGGTAAATCAACTGGTTTGATTTCAAAAGTTATGCGCTCGCCGTGTTCGTTGTTTTCAGTTCCAATCAATGAACCCAGTGATGACAAATCACAGATTCAAGAATATTTAGATGAATATAAGGGTTCAGGAATTCAACATATTGCCATGGTAACTGAGCATATTATTCCTACACTTGAAAAACTAAAATCCAACCAAATCAATTTTTTAAGTTCTCCTCCGGACACCTATTACAAGATGTTGAAAGAGCGACTTCCGCAGGTAAGTGAGGCCCTAGATAATCTGCAAAAAAATGCAATTCTAGTAGATGGCGATGCTCATGGATACTTACTGCAAATTTTTTCAAAAAATGTAATTGGCCCGATTTTTTACGAAATAATTCAAAGAAAAGGTCATGATGGGTTCGGTGAAGGAAATTTTCAGGCCTTGTTTGATGCCATTGAGACCGATCAGCGTGAACGCGGATATATTTCTTAAAAAATAAATCAGCAGCAAGTTAGTGCAAGGAATATTGGATCAAAAAAGTATGTCAAGCTGGCCAATGGTCTAGCGTTACAAAAACAGGTTATTATTAGGCAGTAAATTCATAGGCTTGCGGCATTGCAAAAAAACCATCTGGTCTAGTTCAAATAAATTTTAAAAAGTCATGATATACTGAACGTAATTATGAACGATGTTATGAATAGCCCCCGTGGGCTCCGTGGTGAGTGGTCTTTATTGTTGCACAGTTTTCTTGAAGAAAGTTCTGAGTCTACAAAACTTGTTGATCAAATGAAATCTTCAGAATTGTCTATTGATCAAATTAAATTGATTAAAAAAGAGCTAAGCTCCAAGCGTAAAAAAATGAATCAGGCCATTGAAAAAATTAAAATTAAAATCGAACAGGTCAGCGGTGTTATTGAGAATCTGTTGTTAGTGGGTTCTGATGCCACCGGTTTAAACAAAGAAATTGATTTTTTAAGTAATGAGGGCGAAAAAATTTCCGAACAAGTCTTTTTGCTGGATAAAAAAATCAAAAAATTGCATGAACTTCAGGATTTATTGTAAGACCTAGTGGCCTAATATTTTTTTTCTTCTTTAACAGACTTCATTTTACGAATACTCTGCTGCAAAACAAGTTCTAAAATTCTGAATTCTTTTTCTGAAGGTGAATTTTGCAGTAACATGCGCCTTAAAACCGTAAAAATATTCATTTTGCGTTTGTTCAGGCTTATATTCATTTCAGTCAGCCACAATTTTAAAGATTCATCAGGGAATACTAAGGGTTTTTTTTGTTTAGCACGGGGCTGTTGCTGACCTTCTAGTTTGGCCTTGGTTCCGCCCAGCACGCTACGAAAAATAAAAAGTGCAAGCAGTGTGGCCTGCGCCAGATTAAGACTGGTATTGTCGCCATAGGTGGGGATAGAACAGCAGTGGTTGGCGTATTGTATATCTTCTGCACTAAGACCCCAGTCTTCTGGCCCGAAAATTAAATGAATCACAATACTATCCAATGAGGATTTTGAAAAATCAGGATGAGTATTTTTAATATGAGTTAATGTTGTTGCCAGGTCTTCAGATTGTCTGCCGCGCCCGTCTCGTGCAGTGGTGGCAATTTGAATTCCACGGGGTTCCTGTTCATAAAAATCATTCCAATCTTTATAAACCACTTTGTTTTGTAAGGCCTGCTGCCCGGTGGCTGCAGCTTTTTGCGCCTCGATGGTGAGTTCACATTGTGGAGCAATTAAAATTAATTTTCCTGCGCCCATATTGGCCATAGCTCTTGAAGTAGCGCCGATGTTGCGTTCGTACAATGATCTGACGAGCACCACTCGTAAATCAATACTTCGCATGTGCTAATTTTAATCCTTCAGAAATTAATGTTTTTTGCTTCAGAGTTAACAAATGTGCTTCAATTTTTTGATAGTTGATGTCAAGCTTCACACAGAGTTCAACCAGTTCAATGAATAAGAGCCATTCATTTGGTGCGGCCTCTTTAAATTTATTAAATAAGTCAGTGATGTTTTTTTCGTTTGCAGCACCTAGTTTTCTAAGATCACGAATTTCTTGAAAATAAGAAAAGATCTTATTTTGCTCATCACTGTAGTGCGGTTTAGTAACTCTTGCCGCCACAAAATCTTCGGTTTCGCCAAATTGTTCACGGTCGGCAGGGCCACTAAAGACAGAAGTTACTGTGTTTGCCAAAATAACATCGTAAAGGCCCCACTCGGGTAAAAATAATTTTTCATTTTTATATTCAGCCGTGGCTTTTTCGAACGATAAAATCACAGCTCCTTGGCCTAAAGATAAAATATTTTTAAGTATTCCTGAAACTAGCACGCCGGATTTATATTTTAATGTTGTGGTGTCGCCAAGTTTGAGATGATCAAGGTTAAAATTAAGTATTTCACCTATAGGGGTGCCATAACCTTGACTATGATACTTGTTACCATGGCCTTTTATTTCCTTGTTATTATAATTCAACTGCGTGGGCCCAACAAACTGCAAATAAGCGATTTGTTCATCTGCATCAAGATAATATTTTTTTAAAACTCCTGAAATCTGTATTTTGTTTTCGAATTGGGTGGTGTTAATGCTTTCGGCTTTCTTGGCGCATTCCAAGGCCTTAACCCCACCGATATTATAAGACATCGTCTGCGCCAGCTCTTCAAGCACTAGCGAAAGATGCCTAAAATCTTTTGCTACAAATAATTGTGGCTGAGGTTCAGTGATATCGTAAGTTTGTTTGATACAGTTCAGAGTTAAGGGAATTTTTTTTACTTTGTCAGATAGGCATAATTTAGACTCACCAACAGAGGACAATAATCCAGCACCAAAAATTTTTGGAGAGTGAAGATCGCCGATCAGTCCGTATTCGGCGGTCCACCAGTTCATGCGTGACAGTTCCGCAGCTTCAGAAACAAATGACACAGATTTAGAAATTTTACTTAAACGCATTTCAGCAGCCAGGATTTCAGTCTGAGTGGAGTTTGGATTTTCTTTGATGTCGGATAACTCGCGAATAGCCCCATAAATTTCTAAATCTTCTTTGCTGATGATAGCTTTTTTGGCTACCTGTGCATATTGTTTCAAGTATTCAGAATATTCAGCATCAGCAATAAAGGGAGCGTGTCCGGCGGCTTCGTGAACAATGTCGGGTGCCGGTGTATAAAGTAAATGATCAATGGATCTCATGTAAGAGGCAATGGGTAAAACACCTAAGGATTGAAGCTCCATAAAAGCAGCTGGGGGGATAAACCCACTAACGGGAAGCGCTCTCCATCCGAATTTTTCAAGATGTGTGCTGATGTCTTCGATGCGAGGTATTTGTTCGATATCAATGCCGGTTTTTTCAAGACCTTGCAGATAATGATGGTGAGCATTTTCTGTTAAGTAACTTTTGAGTTGTCGTAATACGTACCGCCATACCGCATGGTTAAGCGCTGTGTATTTGTCATAGTCTTGCTCGACAATATATTTTTGCAAGTGCGGCGGAAGACCCGTGGTCGTCATCATAAAATCACAACCACGGGTCTTCTTGACTGAGATAGTTTTTAACATAATCGGCCATTGCGTCTTCGAGTGACCACTGAGGCGGAGACATTCCGGCGGAAAGCCATTTTTGCATGTCTGCTTCAGTAAAGTATTGGTATTGATTTCGGATATTTTCAGGCATTTCAAGCCAATTGATTTTTAGATCTTTATTCATTCCCTTAAACAAAGCTTTTGCCATATCAAGCCAACTGCGCGATTTTCCAAACCCCATATTGTAAATTCCGCTGGCAGGGTTTTTATCCATTAATTCCTGTATCCAGCGAACCACATCTTTAACATAAACAAAGTCTCTTAATTGCTGGCCATCTGCGTATTGCGGGTTATAAGATTTAAAAAGTCCAAGTTCAGAGGTGGAGTTGACTTGATGATAGGCTTTAAAGGCCACGCTGGCCATGGCGCCTTTTTCGTACTCGTTGGGGCCAAAAACATTGAAAAATTTCAAAGCATACCAGTGGGCTGGCGTCGCCGGTTGTTTGATGGCCCAACGATCCATTATAACTTTAGATTCGCCGTACAAATTTAAAGGTTTTAATTTTTCAGAATCAAAAGTGTCAGTAAAGCCGTTTTCACCTGCACCATAGGTGGCGGCACTGCTAGCATAAATTAATTTTTTTTGATTTTGCGCGCACCACTCAAATAATCTTTGCGAGTACTGAAAATTATTAGCATACAAAAAATCCCAGTTAGTTTCTGTAGTCGAGGAGCAGGCGCCCATATGAATAATCCACGAGATGCTCTTTTTAGCCTCGTCGGTCATTAAAAAACTCCACAATTCATGGGCTTCAAAAAACTTGGAATAACTGCGCTTTTTTAAAAGATTACGGCTAGTCAGATTAACGCTATCGACTGCTAAAATATCTGTAATGCCAGCTTGGTTAAGCTGCCAAACAATCGCACTGCCAATAAAGCCGTTGGCTCCCGTTACAATAATCATGGGCCTAGTATCTTGTATTATTCGACAAGGGTGCAAGAATTTTCGATGCAGTGGCAAAGCGACCCTCTGCCTATCTATTGTTCACGCTTGAAAATAATACTTAATTCTTTAAAAATCAGCTCTTAAAAGCCATTTAAAAGCTTCAAGACTAATCTGAACCTATAAAACCAGGCATGCGCGTTTCTCTGCTTCACAGTGAGTTTTGATCGGAGTTTTCATTGAAAATCGGGTTATCTGTTTTAATTACCGCTATGGGGATTGTTTTGGGCCTGGTTTTGGCTGGAGTCGAAGGACTTTCAGCCAAAACCCAACGGGCCGTGAATTATTTTAACATTCTGAATATCGATAACAGTGAAAATACTAAACAAAGAGAAAAGTACTGGTTCGAAACGGGCCTTAGTATGAGGGATGTTGAAGGCTTTATTTCGAACGATAAATGCTACAGTTCTGAAAAGTATTTTAGCTCGTGTCTAAATACAATTATAGAAAGTGCTTTAGAATATAACTTAAAGTTATCATTCGCTGATGGCCGCCTAGTAAAATTATATATTTTTGACGGGCTTGATGAAAAAAACGAAAAAGAGAGGTTACATCTTTATTTAAATTATTATTCAGATGTTCAAAAAAGAATTATAGATTTTAACCAGATCACAAGCCAATTGATGGAATTAGAAGTTGAATCTAAAAAATCCATGCAGGCCGCGCAAATGATTAATTCATTTCTTTCAGTGAACGAAGACCCACACACTTACATTATGCCCGCCAACTATTATGACGAAGTGGGTTCTAAAATCGAAAGATCTAAGTATTTTATAGGCATTTCCTATGAAAAAATAAATGGTAATATTTATATAAAAAAAGTTTATAAAAACTCGGATGCCGAGATCTCGGGCCTGAGTGTAAACGACAAAGTCCTAGCGATTAATTCTATTGATTTGGTTGAGGCTAAGATCGATATGATGAGTCGTCTTTTGAAAAATGAAAATTTTAGCGTGTTAAATTTTAAAGTTGAAAGAAATAATAAAATTTTAGAAGTTGAACTCAAGCGAAGTTATAGGCAGCTGAGTCACGTTCAATACAACCAGCTATCTACGGATAAAAATTACGGGCTTATGACTTTATCTAAATTTAACCCTGGTGTTTGCTCTGAAATGTCTAAAATTCTATCGAATATTAATAAAAATAAAATTGAAGGACTGGTGCTGGATTTACGTGATAATCCAGGTGGTCAGTTAAATGAGGCCGCGTGTGTGGCCGGTTTATTTTTAGGAAAAAATAAAAAAGCCTATTATGTTGAGTATTTTGATATTCAAAAACCAAATGAAGTCGTACTGACATCCCAGGAGCAGGTTTATCATGGTGCGCTCGTGGTGCTCGTCAATGGGGCTTCGGCTAGCGCATCTGAGCTTTTAGCCGGAGGATTACAGGAGTATGGACGTGCTTTGATTGTGGGTGAAAGAACTTTTGGAAAAGGAACATTTCAGGAACCTGAACCGTGGTCTTTGAATTCAAAAGTCAGTTTGTTTAAAACCCAAGGATTTTATTTACTACCAAGTCGCAACTCCACACAGCTTGTAGGAGTCAGGCCTGATATTGAATTACAAAGTCACGAGACACCTGTAAAGGGTGAAGCGGGTCTTTATTTCAACCCGATTGCGAAAGCGACCAAGACATATCCTAATATGAAAAATGATGTAGAGAAAAAGTTAAGCCTACTTAATTTATGTAAAAATAAAAAACTTGCTGTGGCTAAGGTGGCTATGCCTAAAGACAGCTACTTACAGAAAAGTCTAAATTATTTAAGTTGCGCCCACCAATCGGAAAAATTAGCTAATATTAACGCAGGCGAAGCCCCCGCCAGGGGTTTTTAACGGAATATGCCCCGTGTAGAAGTTAACGCGGGGCTGGTTTTATCTAATTGAAATTTATATTTTACTATTCGCCGGGATAACAGCTTTTTTGATCTGCTGGGCGGTTTAAATCTTTAAACCAAGCGTAGATAGTGATTATTACGACTGCAGGAACAAATACGACAGCAACGATTGGTGCAAATACTATTACAAGAAAACCAGCAGCTGCAATAATTCCTGTGGTAAGTAGACAGCTCTTCGCATCTGTACAGCCGAGCTCAAGTTTAGGAAGTTTGTCTTTATATTTATCGTAAAGCGCATTTAAAACTGGTACACATTCTTTTAATTCTGGTATTTGAGCAGGAGGAACAGCGGCTACTGAGCGTGGACTTTTAATTGCCAGACACTGTTGAGGAAGATTTTTTAAATCATTTTGAGATACATTGTTAAGAATTTCTTCGTTTTGTTTAACCATAGCTAAAAGAGATTCGCGAACTTCTTGAAGATTTGCTCTTCCCATATTAAGAAAATCAGCTTGCCGCGTATCACCTTTAGCGACAGCTTGGGCAGCACCAACAGTTAATGCTCTACTCCATTGAGAGTCAGACTTTTCTAATGTGCGTTTTATAGACTCTATAGTGTTTCTTGCATTTCCAATAGTAAGTACACGATTAAATTCATCATGGTTAGCTAAAGACATCTCCTCTAAATCTTTAATACTAAAATTAGAGGCCTTGTCTAGATTTAACTCTTCTGAGTTTTGTGGAGTGCGAGTTGAAATTCGACCACTTGGATTTTGAGCCCAAGCATACTGTGATGCTGATAGGGTTATAGTTACCAATAAGGCTACTAGTTTATTTGACCTTAATTCCATAATTTCAACTCCTGTGAGTGTTGTTTTATTCATTTTTAAAATGCTTCATATTTTATATAGCGAGGACTGTTCCAGCCTAAAACCCATTAAAATCGTTTTAAGGGAAAAGTAGACTTTAAATGGTCACATAGTGACAATTATGGTGATACAGGGGGGGGGGGGTAATTAAGGCATGAGAAAATT
>JBBTEQ010000127.1:0-9101 GCA_038042235.1 Bdellovibrionota bacterium
TCACTGCTTTTAATTTCAATCAAAATTTTATCCAGGCCCGGTCTTTCAACGATCTCATCAAACTCGACACCGCTTCCGGTTCTAAGATACGAAAACTTATAATCCGTCTCACAATAATCATTAAGCCTAATCAGCTCAAGAATAAAAAAATGTTCAAAAGCATCACCAAATGCTGTTCCGCCTCTTTCAATAATTGGCACGGTTAGCATTCCCTCTAAAGCTCTTTTAACCCCCAAATCAAAAAAATAAAATTTGGAATGTTGCACCTGCCTTTGGCGCACGGATGTATGATAGGGCTCTAAATAAAAACCCAACATAGTATCGACGAGAATTTCAAAATATCGATTGATAGCATGTGAGTCTACTCCGCATTGATCCGCCATTTTTGAAAAATTCAAAATCTGCCCGTTTGCCTGCGTAGCAATTTCTAGAAACTTAATAAATGGCGCCAGGTTGCGTACGATCTGTTCTTCTTTAATTTCTTGCCTTAAATATGTTTGTACATAAGTTTTCAGATAATTGCTTTTAAATTTAAAAGATCCTTTATGGTGAACTGTCGGCAAAGCCCCCCAGTTTAACACCGCTAATAAATCGAAATTTTTTGCTAATTCAAATGAAGTTAACGGATGCAATTTATTAAGTAGCGCCCGGCCTGCAAGCAAGTTCGAACCGCTTCTTTTTAATTTTCTCGCCGATGAGCCTGTTAAAGCAAATATATATTTTTTCTCCTCAATAAGCTTATGAACATAATTAAGTAAATTAGGGACTCTTTGGATTTCATCAATGACAATTAGTGCCTTCTTTGGGTGATCCGGCGGTATTATTTCAACTAGAGTTTGCGGCCTTTTGGTGTAACGAAAATACTCTTCTTCATCGAGCAGATCTATCCAAACCGAATTTTTTAAATCGATATTTTCTTTTAACCAGCTTGTCTTACCCGTGCCGCGCGCACCAAATAAAAAAAAACTATTATCTAAAATTGGGTTTAGTAATCTTTGATACATATATACAAAAATGTCGTACATTTTTGTATATATGTCAATCTACTAAACAATCTAGTTACTTCGACACAGCCCCAGTCAATTCCTGCACAACCTTAGACGCTAATGCGATCTTGGTCATGAGAGTTCCGCCATTTTCTCCGCCGCTGCTGGTGCAACCGCCGTGAGTGTGTACGGCCACTATGAGTCCGTTTTGATCAAGGACTCCTGAACCTGAACTTCCACCCTGGGTATCCAAATCGCCATAAGTCATATAGTTGTCGCCGCGAATACCCTGCCTTCGTCCGATATCGACCATTTTAGGATTACCCATTGGATGCTGAACAATAGTTAGAGTTGTGCCCTCTGGAACTTCATTGATATTTATTTTGGTAAAACCATACTTTAAACCTGGCTTTCCATTTATGCGAAGAATGGCGTAATCTAATTTATTAATACCTTGTTCAACTATTTCGTTAACAGTGAAGTGTTCTTGCATATTTAAATCAACAACACCATTTATTTTCTGATAATTAAAAACCACATATTCATTTAATATATCATAGCTAACACAATGGGCAGCCGTTAAAAAAAGATCTTCGCTGATCATAGTGCCAGAACAATATTTACTAGTTGCTGGAGGCGATCCCTTTGCGATCGCCGCTACAGCATGTTGATGCATTTTTACAAACTCAATTGGTTGCCCGCGTAGACCATCATATTCACTGACGTGCTGTAAATTATTGACTCCACAAATTGAATTTATGTTAAAATTTGACTTAAATTTAACATCATATTTGGGAGCATATCGATAGGTTGCAGGATTTGCCAACAGCCTCAAAAAATTTGGGTTATCAAAAGTATCATTTGCCTGGCCCACGGATCCTAGTAACACGCTTACAATAAGTGCTTTGAAAATATTCATTTAATCCCCCCTGAATAGGGAATCAGCCTAGTAAAGTTTGATGCAGTTTCAATCAAAAAATGTATAATTTAAAAAAAGTCACTGCGCGTAATTTTCTAGGCTCATTTTTATAGTTGGCCTATTTTTTTTCTGTGGCGGGGTCAGAAGCTATTTTACGAACTACAGATCCGTCAACAGCTTGATCGGGCCTATTCATTAATTCATCTATATAAACAAAAAGTTTAAATGCCGGATTATCTTCAAACCTTGCTGGCAACCTTTTAGCAGTCAGATTTTTTTGCGTTGAACTTACTGATAACCTATTGAGGGCTCTCATCTCGGCCTTATGAATTTCTGATAATTGGACATTCTTCTTAGCATCCTCAAAAAATATGCTCCAAACACCAATAGCTATGCAAAAAATTAATACAAAATACACCCAGTGTTTAACTTGATAAAGATAAAGTAGGACGCGATCTATGAGGCTTTTTTTATCCACATAGGCTTATCGGGCATATTTAGATAATTATGACTGGCACAATGTCTAGTTTCTAAAAATTAAAACAAGTTAAATTACAGCCAGCAACTTTTAACGTCTTTTGCGATAGCTGTTTCGCGGGCCAATTCATAACCCGCATCAAGATGCCTAAAAACTCCCATAGCGGGATCTGTGGTTAAAACTCTTTTTATTCTTTTTGCGGCCGCATCGGTTCCATCAGCCACAATCACCTGACCTGAATGCTGAGAATACCCCATACCTACTCCACCACCATGATGTAAAGACACCCAAGTAGCACCAGAAGCCACTAAAGCCATAGCACTGAGCATAGGCCAGTCGCTAACAGCATCAGAGCCATCACGCATGGCTTCGGTTTCTCGATTAGGGCTGGCTACCGAACCACAATCCAAATGATCTCGGCCAATTACAATCGGGGCTTTTACTTTTCCTTCTTTAACTAACTGATTTAAAAGTAAACCGGCTTTTTCTCTTTCTCCATACTCAAGCCAGCAAATTCTAGCAGGTAAACCTTGAAATTGAATTCGCCTTGATGCCATTTCTAGCCAGCGCAATAAATCTTTTTTGTGCGGGAATAATTCTTTTATCGCTTCATCAGTAACTTTGATGTCGTTAGGATCACCCGACAAAGCCACCCACCTAAAGGGACCGCTGCCCTTACAAAATAACGGACGAATATAAGCCGGAACAAAACCGGGGTAATCAAAAGCATTTTTTACGCCATACTCTAAAGCTCGTGCGCGTAAATTATTGCCATAGTCGAAGGTGATAGCGCCGCGCTTTTGCATTTCAAGCATACCTTCAACGTGTTTTGCCATCGCCTTGTAAGCTGCATCCAAATAAGATTTTTCATCTTGTTTTCTAAAGACAGCGGCAGTTTGGACTGTGTAGTTTTCTGGGATATAACCCATTAACGGATCATGAGCCGAGGTTTGATCAGTCAGCACATCCGGAATAAAATTTCTTTTAATCATTTCGTGAATAATGCTGGCCATATTTCCAAGCAAGGCGACGGATTTAGCTTCTTTATTAGCGGCGTATTTTTTCACTCTGGCAATAGCTTCATCCAAATCTGTTACGGCCTCGTCAACATACTTTGTTTTTAATCTTTTTTCGATGCTAACTGGGTCTACCTCTACAGCTAAGACTGTGGCACCGGCAAAAACGCCAGCTAGGGGCTGAGCCCCTCCCATTCCGCCAAGGCCCGCAGTCAAAATTATTTTACCTGCTAAGTTTCCACCAAAATGTTGCCGCCCGAGTTCTATAAAAGTCTCGTAAGTTCCCTGAATAATTCCTTGAGTGCCAATATAAATCCAAGAACCTGCGGTCATTTGCCCGTACATCATCAAGCCTTTTTTATCCAGCTCATGAAATACATCCCAAGTGGCCCATTTAGGAACTAAGTTAGAATTGGCAATGAGCACTCTTGGCGCATCTTCATGCGTTTGTAGAACTCCAATGGGTTTTCCCGACTGCACCAAAAGAGTTTCGTGATTTTCTAATTTTTTTAAGGCCTCCAAAATTTTATCAAAACTTTCCCAGTTTCTGGCCGCTTTACCGATGCCACCGTAAACTACTAGATCTGCCGGATTTTCCGCCACCTCTGGATCTAAATTATTCTGAATCATGCGGTAGGCGGCTTCTTGCAACCAACCCTTACAATTTAATTTGCTGCCCGTCGGAGCTTTCACTACACGTGAAGATGACTGCTTATTTTCTAACTTCATGAGCAACCTCATTTTTTACAATATTTTTTAATAAATTTTATACATGAGATATAGCAACAAGCTTATATTAAGGCTAGAATTGACTCATTAATGTGAAGCATTATATACAGACAACTGTGAAGCATTATATAAAAAGAAAATGAAAAGACTTTGTGTGTTTTGCGGGTCTGCCAAGGGCTCAAATCAAGAAAATTCCAACCGCTATATTGAGCAAGCTATAAAAGTAGGAGAACTCATCGCGGGCCAAAAAATCGGCCTGGTCTACGGTGGTGCCACAATCGGTGTTATGGGCGCACTGGCCAATGCCGTGCTTGAAAAAGGCGGCGACGTTATTGGAGTAATTCCTAAAAGTTTAATCGAGCATGAGATAGCCCACTACAAAGTTACAAAATTACATATTGTTGAAGACATGCATGAACGCAAACGAATGATGTATGATTTTTCAGATGCGTTTTTAGTTTTACCCGGCGGCATGGGCACATTAGATGAAATGTTCGAAATCATAACTTGGTCGCAATTAAAACTGCATTCAAAACCGATTTATATTTTAAATGAATTTGGTTTTTATGATTCTTTGCTTGAATATATTCGCCACTCACACAACGAAGGCTTTATTAAAAAGGAACATCTTGGACTGCTTCAAGAACTCAAAAAAGCTGAAGATGTTTTAAGTATTCGATTTTAGACACCTCGCGCCTTAAGGTGCCAGCTACCTAATGATTCAAGTAGCCAAGACTATCGCCAACTTCAGCGGGAGCATTATCACCTATATTAGCTGCCGAGGTACTAATGAGAGCACCACTTGCAACTACCCCACCGCTGTCTGTAGCCCGCCCCCAACACTTAATACGATCGTTGGTAAACAAGGCACATTGCGTACGATAGCTTGAGTAAAATTTCGAGACTACTAAACCCGCACCCACATTTAACGCTGCGGCAGGCGGGGTCTTTTGATGAGTTGTATTACCTAATAATTGTTGGCCGTTGGTGTTGTAGCCCCAGCATTTAAACATATTGGCATTATCTTTTACGCAAGCCCCATAACCTGAAGTATAGATATTTGTAAGAGTAGCAAAACCTGCGCCCATATTTATCGAGGCGATGGCGGCCATCTCGCCGGCTTCATCACCGATTTCACCATCACCAAGATCGCCGTCGCCCAGCTCACCGAAATCGGCTTCGCCCCAACAGATCATGGTGGCATTATCACGGCTTACACAAACATGATTATAACCCGCAATAACATCCGTTGCCGTTCGCGCGCCGCCGCTGGTTCCATCTATATTAACCGCTGTTAAAAAATCACCCATTTCGCTTGCGCCATCACCCAAACTAAGTAGGTTGCCTTTACCCAACTGGCCTCTATCGTTTCGGCCCCAGCATTTGACTGTAGAGTTATCTAATAGTGCACAGACATGAGACACACCACCCACTAACTTGGTGGCTGTTCTGCCAGTACCTAAACTCAATGCGGCCAAGCTATCTCCCATTTCGCCAGCACCATCGCCTAAACTCACATTAGTTCCCGCAATGTTTCCGATTCCCATCTGGCCATAGTTATTTCGACCCCAGCACTTAACCGAGGCATTGTCTAATTTAGCACATGAAATATAAGCAAAAGCATAGACCGCTGTTGCCGTTCGGCCCGTACCTAAACTAATAGCGGCTAAATTATCACCCATTTCATTCGGGCCATCACCTAAATTATTAATATCACCTTTACCTAATTGACCATAAGTATTTCGGCCCCAACATTTAACTGTAGCATTATCTAAAAGTGCACAGACATGATCGAGTCCCACGGCGATTGATGTTGCCGTTCTTCCAGCTCCTAAGTTTACAAATAAATTAGCTCCGCCAATTTCTGTAGCGCCATCGCCTACACTTGTATTAGTACCCAAACCAAGCTGACCATAACCATTCTGTCCCCAACATTTGACCGAGCCTTCGTTATATAAAGCGCACACAAAATACTGTCCCACTTTTATATCGACAGGTTTAATAACTGTAACGGCAGAATCTGACGTGCTAGCGGCAGAATCCGTAACTCTAACTGTTGCACTACCAACCGCTGAAGGTGCGGTGTAAACACCGGTTGATGGAACAATACTCCCTACGCCAGCAAATATAGAATATGTGTACGCCGGTACACCTAAAATAGATGTAAATGCAGTGGTTGAGAAAACCGGTAATTTTAAAGTGGGTGGAGAAATTGTTAAATTACTTACAACTGTAATGTTGGCGCTCGCAATATTGCCGATTGTATCGGTTACGCGCACAACATCCGTGCCAGCCCCTGCGGGAGCGGTGTAAAGACCGCTCACAGAGTCAATAGAGCCATTACCGCTGTACATTGAATAAGTTAAAGTCCCCACACCACCCGCACCGGTAAATACCTGAGTGGTATTTATACCAAGAGTAATGCTCGTCGGCGAAATTGACAATGAAGTGTAAACATTCACAGTAGCATTACTCGTATTACCAAGCGAGTCCGTAACCCGAACTGTTTCTGAAGCATTCGCACCCGGAGCCGTGTATGTGCCTTCAGCGGGGTCAGCAAATGTTCCGGTACCCGTAATAACCGAATAAGTTACCGGCGGAACGCCACCGGTAAAGCTAAACGCAAAATCACTGTTTAATGTTACATTGGCGGAAGATGGAGTAATAGCTAATGCCGTATTAACCGTTAATGTGGCATCGCTTGAATTACTAAGTGAATCTGTGACTCGCACCGTAACTACACCTGCGCCCGCCGGAGTATAAAGCCCGGTTGTAGGGTTGATAGAGCCTGTACCACTGAAAACCGAATAAGTATAAGGTGATACACCGCCACTGGCTGAATAAGCCTGCGTATTGGCGACAGAAATAGTTGAAGTCGTTGGCGAAATAGCTAAGGCATTATTTATAGTAACGACAGCATTTGAAGTATTACCAAGACCATCTGTAACTCTAACGGTGGCCGAACCCGCTACAGCTGGAGCGGTGTATTCACCGGTTGCTGGATTAACACTGCCGCCACCTGCAAACATAGAATAAGTATAAGGGGTAACCCCGCCTGTAGCGCTGAATGTAAATACATTATTTACAGCTAATGTTTTTGTCGCAGGAGAAATTGCTAGAGCCGGATTAATTGTAACTGTGGAATTTGCTGTATTTGATAAGCTATCTGTAACGCGAACAACTGTTGTGCCTGAAACAGCCGGTGCCGTAAAAAATCCGCTAACGGGATTAATACTGCCGCCGCCACTGAATATAGAAAACGTATAACCAGGAGATCCGGCAAGACCGGTAAATGTTGTGGTATTATTAACCGCTAAAGTTATTGCTGCAGGTGAAATACCCAAAGCATTATTGATTGTCACAGTTGAATCGGCGGTGTTACCAATGCTGTCAGTTACGCGCACTACATCCGTACCAACTGAACCTGGCGCGGTGTAAGCACCGCTTGAGGCATTAATACTTCCCGCACCTGAAAATACTGAATACGTATAGGGCGGAACTCCACCACCTGAAGAAAAGCTAAGCATTCCATTGATCGACATTGTTTGTGTAACCGGAGTAATCGTTAAGGCTCCATTAACTGTAACATTAGAATCTGCAGTTGCACCTAGTGAGTCCGTAACTCGAACCACGGCACTGCCTGGGGTTGCCGGCGCCGTATAAAGACCAGATGAAGAATTAATTGAACCTGTACCACTGAAAACTGAATAACTCAGTGGAGGTGTTCCACCACCACCGACAAAAGTAAATGTATTATTCACCGCTAAGATTTTAGTGCTTGGAGTAATAGTTAAAGTTTGCGTAATCGTTACATTGGAATCAGATGTATTACCATAAGAATCTGTAGCTCTCACAACAGCTGTTCCGATTGTGCCCGGAGCCGTGTAATCACCAGTTGCAGAATTTATAGAACCGCCACCACTAAATATCGAAAACGCAATCGGATCAACTCCGCCGGTGTAAGAAAAAGTAAGCGTGCCATTAATTAGTAAAGTTTGTGAAGCCGGAGAAATTTGTAAAGCATTGTTAACAGTAATAACCGCATCACTTGTTCCAGGAGTTGGGCTTGCTGAATCCGTCACCCTTACGGTCACGCTGCCGGCAGTAGCTGGTGCTGTAAATACTCCGCTAGAGGCATTCACACTTCCGATACCGCTGAAGATTGAATAGGTATAGGGAGCAACGCCGCCGCCTGCAGAAAAATTTATAGTATTATTAACTGCAACAGTTAAAAGTGCCGGAGAGATTCCCAGCGCGCCATAAACATTGATTGTGGCATCAGACGTATTGCCATAAGAATCTGTCGCGCGAACCACTGCAGATCCCGGTGAAGCCGGAGCGGTGTACAGCCCGCTATTAGCATCAATACTACCGACACCACTCTGTTTAGAAAAAGTAATAGGTGGCACGCCACCCGTGGTCGAAAAGGCCTGCGTGGCATTTAAACTTAAACTTTGACTGGTCGGAGAAATCAGCAACGCAGAATTTATTGTTACAATGGCATCTGCATACTGACCTTCGCCATCCGTTACGCGCACAACTGCTGTTCCGGCACTACTGGGCGCTGTATAACTTCCTGTTGTTGAAAGCACAGAACCACTTCCACTAAATACTGAATAACTATAAGAGCCACTTCCGCCCGTGGCACTGAATGCCACCGTATTTGAGGCGGCAACAGTAATGGCATTGGGAGTGATCACAACACCGCTTAGTGAAGGTAATACAGACGGCGCAAAACCACCGGATTTACCGCATGAGTAAAGCGACAGCATCAATACAAATATAAACGAAAAACTAAATGTTTTTAACAACGTACGTCCCATATGTATACATTATCGTCGAATTTTATAATTTTGGGAAAATAATCTTGTAAATGTCTCAGTTTAAAACGTAATTCGTCTTAAAATTAGACTCTAGTCTTGTTTGAATCTTGTTATACGCAGACTGAATTAAAGCTCTGCTTCTAAATCTCG
>JBBTEQ010000128.1:0-12376 GCA_038042235.1 Bdellovibrionota bacterium
AAACAAAGTGGGGTCTTGCGGAATCACCGCTAAATTTTTTCTAAGGCGCTTAAGTGGTATCTGGTGAATAGATTTTTCATCAAGAAAAATTTCACCATTAATAATATCTACAAACCTGTAAACACTTTGAAAAATCGTCGATTTACCTGAACCCGTACGACCTACTAAGCCCACCCGCGAGCCGGACTTAATTTTAAAGCTTAAATTTTTTAAGACCAAGGGGAGATGCTCCGCATACTTAAGACTTACATTTCTGAACTCTAAACTACCTGATTGTGGCCATGAGTCTGCGATCTCAATGGGTTCTCCTCCATAGTTTTTTTCTGCCTCCAGATCACAATAAAACTGTAGCCGTTCAACCGAAGTCATTCTTGACTCCAGATCTGAAAAAATCCTAACACCCCAGTTTAAATGTCGCCAAAGATCCAGCGCGTACACTGTAACCAATCCTGCTGTGCCAGCAGCAATATAACCATGATAGCTTGAAAAAACCACCATGAGACCGGTGGCTGTTGAAATTCCCGCGCCAATTAATGGCAGCCGAGTTGAAAACCAACGATTGACCATATAGTGCGTGTGAAACATTTCAGTTGAGTATTTTAACTTGTCGTAAAACTGACTCATCACCCATTCAGATTTATCAAAAGCCCTTATAACCGATAATCCCTGCAAGGTTTCTTTAAAATGTGCATAGCGTGGGGATCTGGCTACAGAATCTAGGCGTTTAATTTCACGAGCAACACGACGATAGCTGTTTTGTAATCGATAATAAATATACAAAATTGGAACAACTATAATCAACACCAAAGGTAGAATAATAATAATCAATAGCAGTGACATCGTAATATGAAAAAAAGCATGAATTGTGTGATCAAAACTCCATTGCAGATGAATATCAACAGACTCCACATCCCGTGAAAACCTCTGTAATATTCTACCAACAGGGGTGCTGTCGAAAAATCGAATCGGTGCCGAAAGAATGGCCCTTAACATTTGATCATGAAAAGCTTTCCCGGCTTCTATCCCTCGACGTGACCAAAATGAGTTACTGAAATAAACAATCAACATGGTTAGTAGGCCCAAGGCCCCATAAATCAAAATAATTTTCAGAGCCGAAAAATCAGCTAATTTTTCTGATTGAGATAACCATATTTTTTGAATTAAGGGCGCAGCCACCACACTGATGGCTCCTAAAAATAGAAGGCTTAAAATTATTTTTTGCTTTTGACTATAAACAGATGATTTTCCGCCCAGTGCTTTTAGATAATTCAAATAAACTGATTTTTCAACTGCGCCGACAGCACGATCCTCGTCTTGGGTAATTCGTTCTGATATTTGGTTTTTAGGTATAGTTAAGCCAGAATTAGTAATTTCGGAGCCTTTTAAATGCAAAGCGGACTGCTGCTCAGAAACCAAATTAGCTTCATGGGTTTTTAAAAATCGCTGAAATGACACGCTGGACTTCATCAGTTCTGAATAGGAACCAATAAAGTGGCAACCATTTTCAATAAATAAAATCTTATCAAATTTTTCAATGGATCCGAGTCGATGAGTTACTACCACGCGGGTTTTATTTTTCCACTCACCAAATAACAGGTACTCACATAAATACTTTTCGGTATCAGGGTCTACGGCCGACAATGGATCATCCAGCAAAATTAATTTCGAATTGGATAATATCGCTCGTGCAAGCGAAACTCGCTGCTTTTGACCGCCAGATAGGTTTACACCTTTTTCACCAATTTCAGTTTCAAGACCAGAGGGCCAGGCCATGAGGTCATAATCTAAGGCCGATAATTTTAATGCTCGATGAATATCCTCTTCACTGATATTTTTTTTGCCAAAAATTATATTTTCGCGCAAAGTTGAGTTAACAATATACGCTTCCTGAGGAACATAAGCTTTCGACATTGATAATTCCGAAAACAATAGCTTTCCTGATGTTGGCTGTATTTCATTCAAAAGTAGATTAAGCAATGTCGACTTTCCACTGCCGACGGGTCCAACAATGGCAATTGATTCTCCCTTGAATAATTCCAAGTTCAAATCATTTAGCAATTTTTTATTTTCTTCGTAGTAAAAATTTAATTCTTTTAATTCAATATCAGCGCGAGCAACCAGATTTTCTTGCTGATTATTTTGCTGGTTTTCTTTATTTAATTGAATCGTATCTGAACTGACAAAGGCGGTTATACGACCGGCGCTCACAACAATATTAATAAAGCGACTGATAAATCTTGAAAGCCCCCCGAACTGATCCTCCATAATTCCGAAAATTGATATGCAGGTAAAAATTAACGCCATATCAACTTTGTATCCGCGTAAAACATGAGTCAGTAAGGCCGCAAATAACACGATTGAAGTAATAGAGGTATAAATCAAGCCCCAGGATATTTCGGCCTGTGCCAGCCTGAATCTGGCATTCACTTCTTTGGCTCGAATTTCGCTTACTTCATTTAATACGCTTTTTTCCCATACAAAGTATTTAACTACCCTTATGGCATTTAGTAATTGAGTCATCAGAGTCATCCGCTTATCCCGGAACGACATCATCTCTTCCTCAAGACGCATAAAACTTTTTGAAAGCCGATTGGTAATCGGAATCAGCATGGCCATCACGGCTACCGCAACAAGAGCCGAATAACCGATAAAATAAAAAAGAGTTAAAATACAGCCAATAGAGAGTATCACGGCATTAACCAAGTCGATGCTGGTGATGCATCCATCTGCAATGGCATCAGAATCGCTTCCCATGTAATTGACTATATCGCCTACCTGATATTTGTTTTTGCTGGCGGCAGATATTTTTAAGGCATGTGAAAAAACTTTTTTATTAACAAGATTAATGGCGATTTGATTAAATTTTAACGTCTGAAAAAAATAGTGCTGGATAGCAATACCATTACCGGCGCCACAAAGTCCAAAACCCAAAGCAATCAGACACAACTGAATAAGTTCAGTTTGATTAAAAACTCCAAGCTGTAATTTAGTGATAAAGGCATGTACTAAAAATGGAATTGCAAAAGAAAACGCACTACCTAAAACTTGAAATCCAGCAGCAATAGTAAAGTTACGATGTGAAACTTTTAAAAATGAAATTAAAAAAGATTTTTTATTTTCCCAACTAACTTTAGATTCGTCCCACGGAATTGAGCGCGGTTCTAGATCTGGCATTAATTGCAAACGATCATCAGACTGAACGACTCGATCTTTACCAATATGTATTAGATTTGCGGCCTGTAAAAACAGTACGGATCTGAGGACCTTAAATAGCATCGAAGAAGAATGAGCTAATTACACGTCTTGGTCAATTGAACCCTTAGCAAGGTCAGACACTTTGACAGTCATTTCAAACTGGCGTCCCTGACTTTTGATAGGAGTTAATGGGAACTGTACAACACGACTCTGTAGCTTGGTGAAAATAGGCTCTCTGATCGCCAAGTGGTTGTCTTGTAATACACACTGACGCGCTATTTTTTGCTCTAAATTAATAACTATTGGAGCCTTAATATTAGCTGTCATTTGTGTTGGGTCGTCTGGAATAGTTATAATGCTTAAAAAAGCAGGACTTTGTCCGACCTTCATACTTAAAGATTCTGAGTCGGTTCTGTTTAAATCAAAATTATATTTATGTCCAAAAAGCTCTGGTTCAAGCACAGGAAATGCAATAGAAGGTAGCTCACAGCTTTGTAACCACGCGAAAATATCATCATTCGGGTCGTCTAGCAGTACAAACTGGCGAAGATCTTGGAAACCTAAAAGACCTTCTTTAAATATTAAAACGTCCTCTGAGTTCAGCTCTACTAAGCCAAATCGAGTTGTTTTTATAACCACGCTTACCTCCTGCTAAACAATCAGACAATATATCCAACTATTCCGGTTAATTAAATTCTGGACTTAAATCGAGGTCATATCAATTCTATTTTATTTGACGCGGCATATTATTTAATGCCTGCTATTGGGAATATTATTCTGACTTTAAAAGCTTAGAAATATCTTTAATTCTATCAGAGCTGACTTGTACAGATTGCTGATTCTGATCTTGAATTGCTGCGTAGACTTCTTCTCTATGAATTTTTGTATCCTTAGGAGCTTCGATACCGAGACGAACTTGTTTACCTTTTATCTGAACAACGCGAATTTTGATGTGATCATCTATTGCGATGCTTTCCCCTAACTTCCTTGTAAGTACGAGCATGACGATCTCCTTGTCAGCATCTTGGTCAGCATTTTAAAATCTGAGCTTAAACCTTTATCGGTTGTATTGAACCGAAAGTTTAATATTTCTTATGGGGATGAAAGTCAAGAAACGTTCGAGCTTATTTTTTATCTTAAGAAATCAAGTAAGCTGCGACTTAAAAGTCGGTTAGAGGTTTCAAGAGTGCCTTTAAGAGTCGTATCTGACTTGGATAGATCTGACATTGTCTTAAAAAGGTCTGCATCCTCTAATTGCGATGTTAAAGTCTTGTTGTCGACTACAGACTTCTGAATTCCGTCTGCCGCAGCATTGAGCTGATTAACACGCCCACCCACTTCGGCGCGTACCACATTAATCTGACTGAGCGCCTGATCAAGAGGCTCTAGTGCATCTTGTATGGCAACCTTATCATTGGTTTTTAATGCTACATTCAAACTTCGAAGCAGACTAAAAATATTGACACCATCACCACCCGATACAGGGTCAGACTTACCTAATCCCTGTGCCCTTCCCACTGAAGCCGGTCCACGGGTTTCGATTTGATTCTCTAAATTCTGGTTATTTTGAAACTCACGCTCATCCTCAGCAACTTTATATTGCTGCAACTGATCCGCATCCTGTGGAATATTTTCGGGCTGCCGAATATAATCGCCTTGCCCTATGCCACGTCCCAAAAAGACCCGGTCCCCAGTTAAATTCATCGCAACAAAATTACCCTGTTGGTTCTGAATTTTCATTTCACCGTCATTCCCCAGATATTCGCCATCAAGGCCAAATGGCGCGACATCTGTTCGGGAGCCACCAAATAAAAATCTATCCCCTATTCGGCGGTTCGACATCTCTAAAACAGCATTATAAATCTGTCCGACTTCAGAGCCTATCATCTCTCTTTGTGATTCTCCCACTGTGTCGCTGGCCGCCTGTATCACCAGTTCTTTAGTTCTGATAAGTGACTCGCCCATTTGAGATAATGTCGACTCAGTGGTATCTAAAAACATCTTTGCCGAAAAAATATTTTTTTCTATTTGCTCCATGGTTTTAAGATCGGTGCGATTGGTTAAAATTTTTGAGGCCGACTGCGGATCATCTGATGGTGTGGCAACTTTTTTTCCGGTAGCCGCTTGATTCTGTAACTGCGCAAGCTCAGACCTATTCTTTTGAATATTATTTAAAACCTGATTTTGTGACATCTTGTCAGTTATGCGCATTATACACCATTACAATCTCTTTAAATTCAATACTGTATCAAACATTTCATCTGCCATGCGTATGACTCTTGCCGAAGCCTCGTAGGACTTTTGAAACTCAATCATTTTCTGAGCTTCTTCATCAAGACTTACGCCACTGACGCCTTCGCGCACATTCTTAATTTGGTCCAAAATACTTTTTTGTGAATCGTAATTAGCCTGCGTTTTCTGGCTCATTATACCGACTTCACCCACTTTAGAATTATAAAAGTTATCAAATGTAAAAGTGCGCTCTGGCCCCATCGTAGCCTTGAACTGCAAAGAGTGAATTACGTTCGCAGTGGTGTTGTCGCCTGGCGCATTGGGTTTAGCCGCCGCCGCGATACGACCAACATCAGTTGAAATAACGTCATTCAATTTTAAATTTTCAATTAAAAAACTTCCATCTTGTGGAATATCAAAAAAATTCTCGCCTTGCTTACTGTAACGATCAAAACCTTCAACATGGGCCCTATTAACTTCGCTCGCTATGTTATAAGATAAATCAGCTAGATCATCTCTTAAGCTCGCGACCATACCATCTCTCAGCTCAATAGCCCCGCCCAGAGCGCCACGCTTAAACTGCTCTGTTATATCCACCTGAGTTCCACCGGCCGACATTTCATACATAATCTGAGTTTGATTAAATTGATTAGTTGAGGTTTTTAATTCTGAAAATGAAGTTCCTCCTACAAGAACACCTGTTTTACCAGCTGTTATGTTGATCATTCCCGACTTTGTGTCTTCAGCATAACTGATATCTATTTTTTCTGATAATTTTTTAACTAAAAGATCCCGGCGATCCCGTTCATCATTGGCCGTGGCACCTGTCATCTCAACTGAATTGATTTTATCGTTTAATGTCGCAATTTCTTTAGCATGAGCATTTACTTCTCTAACACCGGTTTCAACCGTATTGTTCAATTCATTTGCTACAGATACAATCTGTCGATCCATCTCTTGAAAGTTTTTTACCATCGCGCCGGCATTATCACGAACCACGGTACGCGAGGCCAAACTTTCTGGGTTGTTGGCCAATTCCCTAAAACTGTTAAAAAATTCGGCCATAGAATTGCTGAGGCCTTTTACTGATTGCTCATTGAAAGTTGATTCAAGTCTTGATAAGGCCCCCGAGCGGCCTTCTAAGAAAGCTAGATTAGACCCCTCACGTTCGATTTGTTTTTCAAGCCACGGGTTATTGGTGCGACTAACACCACTTAGTGAGGCGCCAGTTCCGACTCTGGTTTTACTATCGCCAATAGCAGGATTGGTCATAACATCTACGCGCTGACGTGAAAAACCATCTACTGATTTGTTAGCAATATTATGGGACGTCGTTGCCAGTGCAGACTGACTTACTGCCATTCCGCGACGACCCAAATCTAACAATCCATGTATCTTGGCCATCCATGCCCTTCCCTATTTTAGTTAAGCTTCCTTGCTAACTAAGTGCCCCGACTTATCATAACCCGGCTGATAATTTCCTTTTTTCTGATACGTCTTTTGTCCCATAAGTGATTCTTTGATATTATTCATTGCCGAATTCACCGTACCCAGAGCCGATTCAGCATAAATGGCGTTGTCTTTATTTATGTCCACAACACGCTTGGTTAGCAACTCTAATGTCGAATGAATTGTTCGCAATCTATCGCCCTCAGCGCCTCCAATTTTTTGTGCTATCTCAAGTAGACGGGGCTCTGAAAAATTAGCACCCACTAACTGAGCAAGCTCTATCGCACAAATAATTCTCGTTGGTTCCAAGCTTTTTATTTCGGTAAGAATTTGTTCTTTTAGCGCATTGCTTTCATTTAATTTTTCAATATTGCTTTTAATTAATAATTCTTTTTCTTTACGAACACAATCGAGCAGCAGACGGTATTGCTTGATCATCGCGTCAAGATTAGTAACTAATTTTTCAAAACTTCTTTGTTTCATTTCCGGCCTCATCCTTGAAGCGTTTTATAACATTAATAATTTTTAAGTTTCAGATTTAGCAGTCATCATTGCTTCGTCGACCATTTTTTCAGCTACTGCCTTTGCATCAACTTTATATTTGCCCTCAGCAATCATCTGTTTAAATTTTGCTACTTTATCGGCATTTACATCCGGAGCATTTTTTGCAGCCTCTTTAATTTTTTTAATATCCTGAACACGCGGAGACAATTCAACTTTGGTCGCCTGTGATCCTGATCTTGCTACGTCAGCCGCAGCTGATTCGGAAGTTTTTGAATTCTTTTTTGTAGCATCAGCTTTTGCAGCAGACGATGCTTTTTCAGATTTTGCATCCTTGGTATTAACATTTTGTCCGACCTTATTGTGGGTAATCTTCATTTAAACCTCCAACTTATAAATAGTGTATCACATTGAGACAATAGTACCAACTCATTCTGAGACATTCGGCTTAACAGTCCAAAACAAAGGGCTTGCAGAACTGACCCATCCGATTTGCTCTCCCGCCTCAATTTTGTCACCCAAAGACAATTTATGCTCTGATCCCAGACCCGTTCCACGTGTAAGAATGTAACTTTCCAGCCCATTGTCGTGTTTAATGTGATATTGCATTTGATCCATCTCTAAGTATTTTTTATCTAGCAATTTTCCGGCCCACGGGTTTTTTAATTCAGACTTTTCGCCCTCTGACGTTTGAAATTTAAATGTTGCGGCTGATGTTTCTGGTGATGATGATGAAGTTGTTGGTGATGTAATTCCTGCAAAAACTGATTTCTGGTCTAGACTAATTGGACCCTGTGGTTTTTCGATAACTTGTTTCAGGCCAACAGCTGGACCATATTTTTCTATTAGCTGATTATAAATAAGATCTGAAAGCCCTATTCCGCCCGCTTTTCCCCATTGATCCGAATATTGGTCATCTAACTGATCTCGAAAGATTTTTTCAGCATTATTCTGTTTAATAAAGCCACCCTCATGTACCGTCGAGCGCATCTGCTTTACCATTTCGCGAATAAAATGATTTTCGTAAAGATCTGAAACTTGTCGTAATTTTTCTTCTGTAACTTGTGATTTCTTATCGCTGAAGGCAGTAGGCTTTATAGAATTAATTGCATTAGGTTTTCCAATATCACTCATTTTGTTTATTGTTCCTGTAAATTTGTCTATTAAAATTTTTTGTACAAAAAAATGGGGAGCGTCCTTGAATTTCTTATCGCATCCATGCGATTTTTTCTAAGTGCAAGTGACGACTTAAACGATCATCCTTGATTGTTTTTGTCATCTGATGTGAAACTTCCTGCGAGGTTCGTTAACACTGTCAGCACCCAGACCATCCTGGTTAATGAAATTTGAGGACCCTCCCCCATCACAGATTCTCATCATAAGAATCCATGAAAAAAATATTACCTACATCGTTTCTAACTCTCCATGCAAGGCGCCCGCCGCCTTTACAGATTGTAGAATCGAAATTAAATCCTTGGGCGAAACACCCAATTTATTTAAAGCCTGTACCAAATCACCGACATTGGCTCCAGTATCTAAAACTGTTACTTTGTCGTCGGCAGATTCTTTTGATTTTTTATTTTTATCATCAAGTACTTTTAATGTCAGACTTCCGTGACTTAGGCCCACTTTAGAAATTTTAACTTTTTCTCCAATAACTATTGTGCCGGTTCTTTCGTTAATTACGACGCGCGCTTTTTGATCTGGATTAATTTCAATAGCTTCTATTGTGGCCATTAACTCTACACCTTTATTCTCGTAAGAAAAAGGAGTGATGATGTCCACTGTTCCGCCATCTTTTGCGGTCGCGTACTGACCACCCAGTTCTTTATTGATCGTCAACACAGTGCGCGCCGCAGTAGTAAAATCTGCGTTATGCAAAGTCATACGATACATTTTTCGAGTCGCAAAATCAGTTTGTATATCACGTTCAATCATGGCGCCATTTGGAATACGTCCTGCTGTCGTATGCATATCTTTGCCATCGCCCAGTACGGAAAGGCTTCCTTGTGCAACAGCGTAAACCTCATCATTGGCAGCCCTTAGCGGAGTTTGCAGCAATGTGCCGCCAACAAGAGAACCCGAATCGCCGATACTGTTTACCGTTACATCTAATGGGTTGCCGGCTTTTGCAAAGGCCGGCAGTGAAGCTGTAACGATAACTGCTGCAACATTTTTACTTTGCAGGTCTTTACCATCAAGCTGAACACCCAGCTTTTCAACTAATCTTGAAAAAGATTTTCCGGTTAACGCTGAGCCAGAATCTCCAGTTCCTTTTAAACCTATGACTAGACCATAACCAATCAATTGATTTTCGCGTACGCCTCTGATGCTGGCGATATCTTTTAACCTTGCGGCGAAACCAACACTGCTCGTCAAAATCAGAACCGCGATACTTAGGGTCATAGTTAATTTATTCACTCAGCCGTCCTCTTTACATGAATCAAGTCATATTGAGCATCCAAAAGCTTACTAGAGCTCACGCTGTTATCGTTAAAATCTTCAGCTCTAATTAAAGCCGTAGCTATAACTTTATACGACTTCTTTTTTATAGTTAGAAACTGTTGACCGCGAATCCGGTAAATATCATCTGACATTTTCTCAACAATTTTAGATGGTATATTTTCGATTTCTTTTAAATCAACTTTTTCTTCTCTAACACTTCTATTATCAGAAATTCCGGCTGGTTTACGCTTACCATCATTGTTCTTTTCTGATTGGTTCTTTTCTAACTGCTCCAACTCTTCCATTGGATCAACGACAATATCGCCTCTGGCAATTCTTTCAGCCCGTAATTTTTTTTCTTCTTCAACCTGAGCTAATCGCAATTTTTCAGCCTGTAGTTTCTTTTCTTCTTCATCGGCCCTCAATTTCTGATCTTCAAGCTGTCTTAACAAATCAGAAATCACAGCCACCTTATTTTCAATCAACTTTAATGCAGCGCCTTCCATTTTAATGCTGGTCGGATCCCCTTGGCGTCGATGTTTATTTTGCGCAAACAGGTAACTTGTCTGGCCTTCCATTTTCCATAAAGAGCCGGCAGAACTGTTCAACGCGGAATCCTCTTCCATTTTCTGGCGTGTCATCCGCTTGTATTGACGGTCAGATGGAGGCGCCATGTTATTAAGTTCTGAATACCTAGTCATAGGCTCTTCATCAGGATTTTGAACAGCCACATCATCGGATTTTTTTTCTTCGATCAATGGTGCTGGCGCGGGTGCGGGCGCTGCTGGTTCAACAGCCTTAAGCTCTCTTTCGATTTGAGCAACTTCATCGGCTCTCTTAAGACCTGCACAACTTTGAATTAAAAGACTTAATAAAAGCAGCTTGAATAATTTCGTCATCATTCAATCCTCACTGTTCCGCGGTCCATTATCTTTGCACCAAAGACTTTCTGAGAATCTAGATTTTTAATTTTAACAACATCTCCGACAGAGCCCGATTCCTGTGCTTCCGCAGAAATGGCAACTTCAAAATCAATTCCACCAACCATAGCTTTAACCATTTGACCTTTTTTCAGCACCTGTTCTTTTTTAACATCAGCAAACAGAATGACCTGCCCTGCGTTTAAAAATCTCGCTGCCTGCAGTCCGGAAATTAATTCAATTTTTTTGATAACGTCATTTGAATTTATCAATTGGCGTTTTTCAATAGCGAACATTTCTTCTGTTAAAATTTCACCGATTTTAACAGATTTGCTCAGCACTGGAACATTTTGATATCTTTTGATCTCGGCAACAATCCACCCTTTTACATCCGTGTTTTTAGTTGCAAAAACCGGCACCATAACTGTGTTTTTTGATAAATCTATATTCAAATCCAGAGTCCAGTCGCTCTCCATTTTATTAGGCACCGAAGAAATCTGCACTTGCACTTCGCAACCAGCACATAAAGAATAAATTTTATTTTTAATTTTTCTTTCGACTTCCATTCTTGAAATAGAACTCTGGCTGCGAAGAATCTTCATTTCCGCTGGTAAAACAAATCTAGCCTTAACAGTTCTGAGCATTTTGGCCAGCTCTGATTTATGCAGTGTATTTGATTTATTTTCTTTTACAGTAATTTCTTTTAATTCAGAAATCATCTCTTCATTAAGATTTTTGGCTTCCACAATATCGTACATCGAAATTTCAGTACGTGGAGAAACCTCAACAGCCGAAGGAAAAACCAGTTGAATTTCGCCTGATGCTAAACAAGAAATCGAAAAAAATAACAAACAAAAAGACTTCATCATTTTATATTTACCGCCGTCTGCATCATTTGATCGGAAGTCTGTACAACTTTTGAATTGGTTTCATAAGCTCTTTGTGCGCTGATCATATTGACCATTTCATCTACAATATTAACATTACTGGCCTCAAGTTCACCTTGCGACAAATATCCCATGCCCGCAGTGCCCGGGCGCGCAGCAGATGCCTGCCCGCTGGCGGCTGTCGGCGAAAATAGATTTTTACCGACGCTTCTTAAACCCGCTGGGTTAATAAAATTCACAATTTCAATTTGTCCTAAACCCAGTGGTTGCTCATTTTGACCAGTTAGTGAAAAAACTTCTCCAATAGGCGAAATTTCAATAGCTTTAGTATTTTGTGGAACAATAATTTCAGGTATCAGTACATTTCCATTTTTATCCACAATGCGGCCACTAGCGTCCTTTTTAAATGAACCATCACGTGTGTATGAAACCTCTCCATCAGGTGTTCGAAGCTGAAAGAATCCGGCACCTTCAATTTGAATATCCAGCGGATTATTTGTAATCGTCGAACTGCCCATCGTAAAATCTTTTTGAGTTGCTGCTGTTCTTACACCCAGGCCCGTTTGTACGCCCGTTGGCGTAACTGAGTTTAAACCCGAGGCCTGTCCCGGATCCTTTAAATTGTGATAAACAAGGTCTTCAAATTCCGCGCGGCTTTTTTTAAAGCCGGTTGTATTCACGTTAGCGATATTGTTGGCAATAACATCCATATTACTTTGTTGAGCTAACATTCCCGTTGCAGCCGTA
>JBBTEQ010000129.1:0-19132 GCA_038042235.1 Bdellovibrionota bacterium
TTGATAAAGCCAAAATCTTTTATGACAACGGCGATCCATCACATGATTTTGTTCATATTCTTCGCGTAGTTGAAAATTGCAGGCGGCTGGGACACGCGGTGCAGGCAAATCTCAAGATTCTACTTCCTGCAGCTATTCTCCACGACGTTGTGAACTTACCTAAGAATCATCCCGAACGTTTACAAGCCAGTCAGATGGCGGCAGAGAAATCTCGTCAAGTATTGGCTGAAGTTGGATATAGCGAATTCGAGATCGATAAGATAGCGGAAATCATCACTGAGCATAGTTATTCTTTAGGGTGCAAGCCAACGTCAATTGAGTCCGCCGTTTTACAAGATGCTGATAAGCTCGATGCCCTTGGTGCGATTGGGGTCATGAGAACCGTAAGCAGCGGTTGTCGACTTGGAGCTTCTTACTATGATCCAGCCGAGCCTATCGCACATGAGCGATGCCTCAATGATAAAGCCTATACTATCGATCATTTTTTTACTAAACTTTATAAACTTCCGGATCTCATGAATACCGAAGCAGCAAAAATCGAAGCCAAAGAGCGCGTTTATTTTATGCGCAGTTTTCTTAATCAACTGACTAAGGAAGTTTTTTTGTCTTCAGAAAAACCTGCACTGAGTTCAGATACCGATAGTTAGTAAGCCGAAGTTCAACGAACATTCACTGGTGGACCTTGGATACTCTCATAACGTTATAATTATATTCAGGTTAAGTTTCTGCAAGAATAAAAGTAATGTATTTTCCAAAAAAGTATCGATTCTCGGACATCAGTAAATTCTTCTGCAATTTAAGGGTAGCCCTCAAGGGTCTAATTTTTGCTTATAAAATAGCAGATGAATATTGACAAAAATAAAAAGTACTGTAAAATACAGTACAAGCTAAATGGCATTTTATGACCGTCGTTACGAAAGTAATAACTAAGGTCATAATAGCTAGATATGCCGAAAAACAGCTTAGAAAGCTGCCCAAGTACATTGTACAAGCGTTGAAGAGTTGGGCAGAGGCTGTTGAGCTGAGGGGTATTCGTGAAACACGAAAGCATTCTGGATATCATGATGAACCTCTTAAAGGAGACAGATTTGGACAGCGCTCAATAAGATTAAATCGTTCTTATCGAGCAATATATAAGGAAAGTATCGAAGGTTTAGAAATTATTATTATTGAGGTAAGCAAGCATGAGTACTAGAGATTTAGTTAAACTTTTAGAAAAAAAATTAGGACCTCCTACCTTCGGTGGTTTTTTACGTTCGATTAGAACAATGAACGATTTAACTCAGGCTGAGATGGCCAAAAAAATTGGTTTTTCTAAAAGCAGTATTTGCGATATTGAAAAGGGTAGACAATTTGTTAGCATTGAGCTGGCAGCCAAAATTGCTAAAAAGTTTGATGTTTCTGAGGCTTATGCAATTCAATGCGTAATTAGCGATTCTATCAGAAGAGCGGGCTTAAAATTCGAAATTACGATTAAAAAGCAGCACATAAAAAAAGCCGCCTAGTTTAAGTCTGCTGCTTTCTCCACTCCCAAATAGCTAAACTAGTTGAAAGCATTGCATTTAAAGATTCCACTTCGGTCGTGGGGATATTTATAAACTTCATTATTCTTTTTTGTGAGTGCTCTAAACTAAGTCCAGGGCCTTCTTCGCCAACCCATAATCTTAAATTTTTTGGCCACTGAGTCTTGGTGATGTTTTCACCAAATAAAGCCAAAGCATAATTTTCTCCGATTAAAGGTATCTCAGAAATGGCAGAAGAGGTCTTACTGAAGTTAGCTTTAAGCGCAGCACCAGCTGAAGCCTTGATAGCGTGGGGTAAGAAGGGATGTGTGGACTCTTTGGTTAGTATGATCTCATGAACGCCAAAACCAACACTTGATCTGATTAAGGCTCCCAAGTTTCGAGGATCACCGAGTGGACAAATAAGCTCTAGGCCTTGTGCTGCGGTAGAAAAATTTTTCTCTTTAAAGTCCTGAAATGATAAGATTAGCATTGGAGATTTTGTTCCCAAAACATCTAGCTCTTTAAATAATTCTTTAGCTAAAAAAGTTTTTTTAACTTTTGTGTTATGCGGAATTTCTGCGTCGTGAATAATGTATTCGGCTTTAAAACCTTCAGTGGGTTTCTCTAAAAATTCCTCTACGAGTTTTTCTCCCATTAAGAAAAACTGGCGATGTTCTTTAATTCCCTTAGAGGTGGTCAATGATTTCCAGATTTTAAATTGGTTATTGCTGTCAGAAGTGATTTGCGATGTTATTTGCATTTATTCAACCTCTTCATCTGGGTCTTCGGGCAGTGGTGCATTTTTAATTTTTCGATAGACGACAAGGCGTCTGTGGTTTTCAGTGTGCTTTAAATCATAGGTGATATCTTTTTCGAGTTTGTAGAACTCTTTCAGACCTTCAGCCATTTTGATTTCGGAGTCTACGCCAGGGCCTTTCATAAAGTAAACGTAGCCACCTTCTTGCACACAACTCAGTACATTTCTTAAGGTATTTGGAATATCTTCAACAGCGCGAGTAATAACGGATTGAACCGGGTAGACAAAGTGCTCGTTGATGTTGCGGCCGATGATATCAAGATTTTCGAGTTTTAACTCTTCTCTGGCTGCTTTTAAAAACTCAACTCGTTTTTGTACACCTTCGGCTAAAAGTATTTTTTCTTTTTTGTAGCGAATTTTTAGTGGTATTCCGGGAAAGCCGGGGCCAGTGCCGACATCCATCAGCGGAAATTTAAGATCAACTAATTCAGCTACTATCATCGAGTCAATGTAATGTTTAATGGCGACGTCTTTGAGTTTTAATAGACGAGTGAAATTTTGCTGTTCTTGATTTTTCATGAGCAGACAATAAAACTCTGCCAATTTTTTACGCTCTTCGTGGCTGCAGCTAAACTCGTGATTGCGGAAAATATCTGCAAACCTATCATTGGCCTCATCAACACTATAGATTTTTTCGGGCTTAAAATCGCGTCTGCTGCCCACAACTTGGCCTTTTAAGCTGATACCGGCTTTTTCTTTACGTGCTTTATATGGGGAATAGTTCTCTTTATTTTTGTGCGCCACAATATACCTATGAAAGTAAACTATCATATTGCTTGGAATTTATTAAGCGAATGGCTAATTACTTGAAAAGACTGAAAATATTACAGATAATAGAGGCTATGTCACAACAGATACCTTTTCAAATAAGAGATGAAGCATTACAGGCCTTTGAGTCTGCCACAAATACGCAGGAACTCTATAACTTTAAGGTGAAATACTTGGGTAAAACCGGGGCCTTAACTGAGGTTATGAAAGTCATGGCAAGCTTACCTAAAGAGGAAAAGCCAGCTTTTGGGCAAATTGTTAATCAAGTTAAGACTCTTCTTGAAGAGAAGTATCTTCAAACTGAGATGGCTCTTAAAAACAAAGAAATTGATTTACAGATGCAGAGCGAGAGGTTCGATTTGAGTTTTCCTATCGCCAGTCGCGAGCAGGGTAAAGAGCATCCAATTCATCGCGTAACCAACGAAATTTTTTCAATTATGGCAAGACTTGGTTATAGCTTAAGAACCGGTTCATTAATTGAAAAAGATTATTATAACTTTGAAGCTCTGAATATACCGCCTAATCATCCTGCGCGAGACATGCAAGATACTTTTTTTGTTGATGAAACCCATGTGTTAAGAACTCATACTTCACCTATTCAAATTCATTCATTAGAGAATGAAAAACCGCCACTTAGAATTATTGGTACGGGGCCGGTGTTTAGATGCGATAGCGATGTTTCACATTTGCCAAACTTTCACCAGATTGAGGGAATGTGTGTTGATGAGAAAGTTTCGATGTCGGATTTAAAGGGAACAATTTCTTTTTTTGTAAGAGAATTTTTTGGGCCGGGTTTACAGACACGCTTTAGACCCAGTTTTTTTCCATTCACTGAGCCATCTGCTGAGGTTGATTGTTCTTGCCCGATTTGTAAAGGCAAGGGCTGTTCGATGTGTAAACAGACGGGCTGGATTGAAATCGGTGGCTGTGGTTTGATTAATCCGAAAGTGTTTGAGCACGCCAAAGTTGAATATCCTAAATGGCAGGGTTTTGCTTTTGGTTTCGGTGTGGAACGAATGGCCATTATAAAATATGGTGTTGATGACATAAGACTTTTTCCGGCCAACGATATTCGTTTTTTAAAACAATTTTAATAACTAAGATATAAGGTCGTGCTGAAAGCACGCAATAAGGTAGTCGCATGAAGATTTCGCTAAAATGGTTAAATGATTTTGTTGATATTACTGAGTTTTTAAATAAACCCCAGGAGCTGGCTGATATTTTAACGAAGGCTGGTTTAGAGGTTGAAGAAATTCAAAATCGCGCCAGTGATTATGCCAATGTCGTTGTGGGACACATTATTTCAAAAGAAAAGCATCCGAATGCCGATAAGCTTTCACTTTGCCAAGTTGATGTGGGCTCTGGTCAAGTGATGCAAATTGTTTGCGGTGCGCAAAATCATAAAGCGGGTGATAAAGTCATTGCAGCTCTTGCAGGGGCCGTACTACCTGGAAACTTTGCTATTAAAAAATCTAAAATTAGAGACGTCGAAAGCAACGGGATGCTTTGTTCTTATAAAGAATTAGCTTTAGCAGATACTTCTGATGGAATAGCTATTTTAAATCCTCAGGCAAAAGCTGGAATGAGCTTTGCTGAATTTGCAGGTTATAATGATGTGACTTTTGAATTAAAAGTTACACCCAACAGGGCTGATTGTTTAAGTCATTTTGGTTTAGCGCGCGAATTAGGTTGTTTATTGAATAAAGCTGTTAAAACTCCGGAAGTTTTAACAAAATTTTCTTCGGCTTCAACGAAGCAAAAAATTAAGCTCGAAGTTTTAAATCAAGAGTTGTGTCCACGTTATTGTGGTCGTTATATTTCCAATGTTAAAATCGGACCCAGTCCTGAGTGGTTGGTAAAAAAACTAGAGGCTGTAGGTCAGAATTCAATTAATAATGTAGTCGATGTTACAAATTATGTGATGCTTGAAATGGGCCAGCCTCTCCATGCATTCGATGCTGATTTAATTACGGGTGCTGCTATAACGGTTCGAAATGCCAGTAAGTTAGAAAAATTTAAAACTCTTAAAGAGCAAGAACTTATTTTATCAGGCGATGAACTGGTTATATCCGATGCAAGCAAGCCTGTTGCTCTAGCTGGGGTCATTGGTGGTATTAATTCGGGAGTTTCAGAAAAAACTAAAAATATTTTTTTAGAAAGCGCGTCGTTTAAGGCCATGTCGGTACGAAAATCTTCCCGGGTTCATGGTGTTGAAACAGATTCGGCTTATCGATTTTCAAGAGGAGTTGATGCCAGTCAGACGTCGGCTATTATGGACCGCGCGAGTTTATTAATTCAACAGGTAGCAGGTGGTGAGGCTTTTGATGAGGCCTATGATCTGAACTCAGGCTTAAAAACAAGTCGGCAAACTAAAAGTGCGATTAAAATATCAATTCAGATGATCAGCGAACGTCTAGGCTATAGTGCCGATGAGAAGTTATTTCTAAGTTATATGAAGGGTTTGCAAGTTAAGGTTGAGGAACTAGGTCGCGGTGAGTATCTGATGACGCCACCACTTTTCAGATTTGATTTAGAACAAGATATGGATTTAGTCGAAGAATATGCGCGTTTGCATGGGTACGAGCATATTAAAGAAAATATTCCGGCTTTAAAAGCAGAACCAACAGCCCACAATTCTGAGTATATGATGAATCAAAAAGTTTCTCAGTATATGCGCGCTGAAGGTTACAATCAGGCTTTTAATTACGCCTTTACAAGTTGTGAGCCAGAAAAAAATTGGATTTCTGATTTAGAAAAGCTACGAAATCAGGGCTTATTTACAGATGAGCACGCAATAAAAATTAAAAATCCTCTCAGTGAGGATTTAAATGTGATGCGTAGGATTTTATCTTTTGGTTTATATCGAAATGCGATCGACAATATTCGTTCAGGAAATAATGAAGGACGACTATTTGAAATCGGTTCAGTTTTTTCTAAAAATGAGTCCGATTATAAAGAACAGAGTCGATTGTCCTTAATTAATTGGGGTGATTCAGTTGGTATTTATGCCAATAATACACCGCCAGTTTTTAATATCAAATCGGCAATCGAAAAGTTGTTGTTGTCGCTGCAAATTTCAGCTTATAGCTTTGTGAGCGTCGCTAAGCCACCGGCGTTTTTGCATCTGGGACAATGGGCCCAGGTCATCGTTGAAGGCCAAGCTGTTGGATTTTTGGGTACTGTTCATCCAAGCTATCTTGATCATGAAAAAATTAGAGTTCCACTCGCAATTGCAGAACTTGATCTACAAAAAATATTAAAGGGACAGCCAAGACCGGCCAAGTTTAAATCTCTTTCTAAGTTTCAGCCATCACTGCGGGATTTTGCATTTGTAATGGACGCGCAAAAAAGCACAGGGGACTTGTTAAAGGAAGCTAAAAAAGCTTGCGGTGCGAACCTGAAAGAACTGACAGTGTTTGATATTTATGAGGGTGATAAGCTACCAGATGGGCAGAAGTCAGTAGCGATCAGAGCCAACTTTCAAGCACAGGATACAACGTTATCGGAAGCGGATTTACAGCAATTAAGCCAAAAACTAATTGAAGCTGCCCAGAAATCGGTAAATGCTGTTTTACGTTAATTGTAGCGTTGCTTGTTTGCGCTTTGCGGTATATTCTGCTAAAAAGTTTCAAAAACTTGATTCATTTCAAATAGTTGCTAGAATTTTAGTATCTTAAGGAGAAGATTTCTCATGGTAGGACAGAATGTCGGAAACTCAACAGTTACTAAAGCAGATATTGTTGAAAAAGTGTATGAGACCATTGGTTTTTCTAAAAAGGAAGCCAGTGAGCTTGTAGAGTTAGTATTTGCTGAACTTAAAAAGACGCTACAAGCTGGCGAAAAAATTAAAATTTCTGGATTTGGTAATTTTGTGGTGCGTGGAAAAAATGAGCGCATCGGCCGAAACCCACAAACTGGTGAACAAATAAAAATATCAGCCAGACGAGTATTAACCTTTAGACCCAGTCAGGTTTTAAAAGCAATGCTCAACGGCGAAGAATATGCTCACCTCAAGGATGATGAAGATGACGATGAATAATAATCTGAATAGCCAAACTAAAATCAATGACAATCTTAATCTTGAGATCGAGCTCTCACTTGAAGATAAATTTTTTGAGTCCGTAATAAGTGAAACGCCAGTTACTCCTGATATTAAAGCCACAACCAACTTTCATGGAGCTTTAATAGACGAAGAATTACTTAAAGAAATTTCGGGAATTCCGGATCGCTTTGGATTTAAAATTGGAGATGTAGCGGATTTGCTGGGTATCAAACAATATGTGCTTCGCTATTGGGAGCAAGAGTTTGAGTTACTAAAACCTAAAAAGGCCTCTAATAATCAAAGACTTTATACTAAAAAAGATGTTGAGAACGCTTTTTTAATTAGAAAATTATTATATCGAGATAAATTTTCAATTGAAGGCGCAAGGCAGGCATTAAAAGATGTCAAGTTTGCGCTTAGAAGTGAACAACGAAAAGAAAAAGATTTTAAATCAGTCATTCAAAAAATTGACTTTGTTCAGTCACAAATAAAAAGTTTTGTTGATGACATTAAAAAAGCTAAGAAAATTTTTAATTAAACTTTTAATGAACTTCAAACACATGGTGATAAATAAACTATGGTAATTAAAATTGCACATTATTTTGCTGTTTTTTTATGTTTTGTTATACCAGTTGCCTGGTGGACCAGACTTAATGCCAACTATTACTCAACTAAACTTACTTTGTTGTTTCTTGTTGGAGCTGTAGCTTGGCTCGCCATACCTCAAAAAGTAACTTTACCAAAATTGCCCAAGGCGATGCTTATAAGTGTGCTGGGTATCATTGGGTTTCAAGTTGTAAAGCATACTTATATGTTCAGTTTTTATGATTACTTGAATTTTGGTGAGTTTATAAGTTTTGCAGCTTTAGTGCTCTGGTTTTACTCTTTAAACCACGACTTAGAGCAAATTTATAAAAAAACGACTTATGTGATTTTTATTACAATTGTGGCGATATTAGGGGTTTCGCTTTATGAATTCTATCTGAACAGAATAGTTAAGTTATCTACGGATATTCTGGCGGTTTTAGGAACCTTTGGAAATGTAAATATGTTCGCTGAGTTTTTGGTTTTGGCGCTGCCATTTTTATTTTATTGGACCCGCTATAAAGATAAAATCCCAGTTTGGATTAAGCTTTCATTGTTCTCAATTTGGATTTTTTTTATATTGTATTGTCGAAGCCGTTCGGCTTGGTTAGGGTTTGCTTTTTGGATAATTTTTCAGTTCAGATATAAAATCACCAAAAGAGAACTTGTTCATATTGGACTGGGCCTTATATTCTATTTTATAAGTATATTTGCGCCAACAAATGTTCAGGATGAAAAAATTAATGCTTGGAAGTCCAGTAGCCTTAAGTCAAGACAGGCGATGTACGAAGCCACTTTTGAGTTGATAAAAGATCACCCCTGGGGAATACGGCCTGGTACGTTTTTAGGAGAAATCGAACCCTACCAAATGAATGGCTCAGTTAAGCCATCTGAGTTTCAATACTATGATCAACCGCATTCGGAGTTTTTAAAATGGACTGCGCAGTTGGGCTGGCTTTTTTTAGTTTTGGTATTTGTATTTTTGTTTTCAGTCGTCTGGCAGCTGGGTAAGTGGTTTATAAACAGAAAAAATCCAATATTGATCGGATCGTTTGCTGCTCTCATACCTCAATTATTTTTTCAGTTTCCATTCGAAAATCCCGCAAGTTTGATGTTTTTAGGCCTGCTGGTTGCCCTATTTTTCAAAGAGTTTGCAATGGGTAAAATAATAAATATTCACTTCAGTTATCGTCCCATTGCCTATATATTGTTTTTGGCAGGAGTATACAACTCTGTAGGCTTTGTTAATTCTGTTTATCAGGAGTCAACTTTCCCTAGAAGTGAAAAAATTATTGCGGCCTGTGATTATTATCCGATTAGTTTTAAGACCTGCCATGCAAAATTGGGATATTTTCTTGATAATAAACAATTTGATAAGTTTATTATCGACTATAAAGCTAATGTTATTCACCAGCCTCTTTTTGTTGATTATTTAAGGCTGCTGCCTACCTATTACAGCGTGAAACAAAATGCTAAAAAAACCTGCGAGGCTTTATTTTTTTATAAATCTATGTTTCCTGAGCAGCAAGCTTTTGAGTCTAAATATTACGAAGATTGCAAAGGTTTTACTAATTTCTTTTATTTTGATGAGCCAAAAAAATATAAAGCCAGGTATTTAGCCTGGCTTGATAATTTAAACTAAGAGTTCTGTTCGCATACGATTTATTAGCTAATTAGCGGCAGGCTCTCCAGCTTAATTTAAATCGAGAGTTGATGCCCGTATCAACCGAATCTAAATTGATCATGGCCATATCTCGGTTGCTAGTGTTTCGCAAATACGCAACTGATAACTCTGATATAAGTTCAATCGTTTGCTGAGGCTTATTACAGTCTGAAAAAGGTGATCTTCCTGGCTTTTGCAACACAACAACTTCATAATTTTGGCTTAGTGGTCCGCGAAGCTGAGCTTCTCTCATTGAAGGTACCATTAGATTTGGAATAACTTGAGTGAAGCGATGGTAGCCGTAAGCTGAACGAGGTAGGGCGGCAAAACCGCGATACTCAGTGCGTTCAATAGCAAATTGATATCCATGTGGTACATCAACATCTATTAATACACGACAGTTTTTCTTAAGCTCAGTCAGAGTTGGGTTTTGAGAACCATTACCTATTTCGGCGACATAGTTATCGAATAAAATAGACAGAAGTTGTCCGTCATCAGTGGTTGTGGCACTTGCTGATGATTCGCTACAGGCAGAACCGGTCATGCGCACGCCTCTGATTGTTACGGCTTGTGCAAATAATTCAGAACTGGCAATAAGTAATGCAGTTATTGTTATTAGGTTTTTTATCATTTTTAGCTCCTTTAGCTGGTTAAAATAGGTGCAAATTAGTGTTAATTTGAATTTAAGCCCTTTTTGAGAACAAAACTGGTGTCTTGCTGGCTCTTTTTGGGGACCAAAACCAAACTTAATTAATCTTAGAGCAAAGTTGAAGCCAAAATTCTTGATGCTTATTCTAAAAAAAGGCACTATCTGACCATGAAATTTATACCTGTTATTTTAAGTGGTGGCAGTGGCACAAGGCTATGGCCAATTTCAAGAACTAAGTACCCTAAGCAGTTTTGTGAGCTATTTGATAAGCCGCTACAAACTCTTACAATCGAGCGTTTGCAGAAGCATGGCAAAGGGCTTTTAGTCACATCTGAAAAACTTAAAGATATGACTGAAAAAGATATTATTCAAAATAATTTAAAAATTGAAAAAGTACTATATGAACCTACTGGTAAAAATACAGCCGCCGCAGTAGCCTTGGCGTGTCACTATTTAGATCTTACGGGTAGGCGCGATGAAGTGGTTGGAGTGTTTTCGTCAGATGCGCTGATTTTAAAAGAACAGGAGTTCGATCTGGCACTAATGGCAGCCGTGCACTCAGCGGCTGAAAATTTTGTGGTCACACTAGGTATTAAGCCCCGTAGCCCAGAAGTCGGATTTGGTTATATTCAGGTTAAGGAAAGAGCGATTAATACTCAAAAGGCTACTGAAGTATTAAAGTTTCACGAAAAACCGACACTCGATAAAGCCAAAACTTTTTTAAGTGATGGGCACTACTTTTGGAATGCTGGAATATTTATTTTTAAAGTCGCCAAGATGATTGAGCTCTTTAAACAACATGAACCAGATTTATGGAATTCAATTGTAAAGTTAAAACAGGATTTATCTAACATTGAAGATGTGTATTCAAAAATTAAAAACATCTCAATTGATTATGCGATTATTGAAAAATTAGCCTCTCAAGAGCTTCGCTGCGTACCCTGTGATATCGGTTGGAGTGATGTCGGGTCTTGGGATGCCCTGGTTGAGGTGACCGAAGGCATGCCGTTTAGTCGTACCAGCTTAAAACAACAACCGGTACAGATCACTGCGAAAGGTAATGCGGTATTCTCAAAGCAACAAAAAAAGTATAGCATTATTGGCAGCGATGATCTTATTGTGGTCGATACGGCTGATGCCTTGATGATCTGTAAAAAAGGAGAATCTCAAAAAGTTAAAGACCTCGTCGACACCTTAAAACTTAATGATGAAAAAATTATTTCTGAGCATGTATTTGAAAATCGTCCGTGGGGGCGATTTGAAGTTTTGCATGACGAAAGTTATTTTAAGTCAAAAATAATTCATGTTGAGGCAGGACAAAGAATTTCTTATCAGTCACATTCTAGGCGCGCTGAGCACTGGATCCTTGTTAAGGGTGAAGCCATTGTTATCTTAAATGACAAAGAACATATTCTGAAACAAGGTGAGCACATATTTATTCCTCAGGGGGCAAAACACAGAATTTTGAATCGCACCAATTCAATAGTTGAGTTTATCGAAGTGCAAGTAGGAAGCTATTTCGGAGAAGATGACATTGTCCGCTACCAAGATGAATACGGGCGAAAATAACCAGCGATGAAACCAAATGATGTTTCGACAACATTTTCAAGGCCCGAAAGCTTTAAGCGTCGTTTCAGGGAATTCAAAGAATTAACTATCAAATCAATCCTTTTTATTTGTGCAGCTAGCTCAGTGCTTATTACTTTCGGTGTAGTTTGGACTTTGCTATCTGAGGCCTGGCCCTTTTTCAAAGAGGTCTCATTATTAAATTTTTTATTTGATAATGAATGGACACCCTTATTTGAAAATCCACAATATGGTATTTTAAATTTGGTTAGCGGTACATTTTTAACAACAATTATTGCACTTATTGTAGCTATACCTATGGGAACAATTACTGCGGTTTTCTTAAGTGAATACGCCTCAAATAGCGCACGTGAAATTTTAAAGCCAATTCTTGAGTTGCTGGCGGCTGTGCCCACGGTAGTTTACGGTTATTTTGCTTTATTGTTTGTAACTCCGCTTTTACAAAAAATATTTTCTGATCTTTCTAGTTTTAATGCTTTAAGTGCTGGCCTTGTGATGGGAATTATGATTATTCCATACATCAGCAGTCTTTCAGAAGATGCGATGCGGGCCGTACCACTCCATTTACGTGAAGGCAGCCTGGCACTTGGAGCCTCAAAACTACAAACCTCATTCAAAGTTATTGTGCCTGCGGCGTTCTCGGGTATTGCCTCAGCCTACATACTGGGTATTTCAAGAGCATTAGGCGAAACCATGGTGGTGGCTATCGCTGCGGGTCTTCAGCCAAAAATTTCTCTAAATCCTTTAGAATCGGCTCAAACTTTAACTGCCTATATTGTGCAGGTGAGCCAGGGAGATTTGCCACAGGGATCAGTTGGCTATAGAACTATATACGTATGTGGTGTGGTCTTATTATTATTTACATTTATTTTTAATTTAATTGGGGCGCGTATAAAAAGTAAAATGGAAATTAAATACAAGTGAGACCAGCTAAATGAAAGCAGCCAAATGAATCAGTTAGGTGAGACCAGTCAAATGAAACAACGAATCGAAAGTCTTAAAAGACAAGATTCATATTTTTGGATTCTGGGCCTGATGACCCTGGTTTTTGTTTTAGTTATATTATTGAGCCTGATAATTGATATGGCCTTATCGGGTTGGACACGAATCAGTCTCGATTTTTTCTTATCTTTTCCGTCAAGATTTCCAGAAAAAGCGGGGATACTTTCGGCCTGGGTCGGAAGTTTGTGCGTGGTGTTTGTAACGGCCATGATTTCTATACCGCTAGGGGTGGCTTCAGGTATTTATTTAGAAGAGTATTCTAAAAAAAATATTTGGACTAAAATTATAGAAATTAATATTTTAAATTTGGCAGGTATTCCCTCGATTACCTATGGCCTGATGGCCCTGGGCATTTTTGTTTATCAGTTTAGGCTTGGTCAGTCGATTTTAACGGCAGGACTAACATTAGGTTTGCTTGTTTTGCCGATTATAATTGTAACCACGCGGGAAGCTATTAGAACAATTCCCTCGCATATTCGCGAAGCCTCCTATTCTTTGGGAGCTACAAGGTGGCAAACAATCTGGAATCATATTTTACCCTACTCATCAGGGGGAATATTAACGGGAGTGGTCATTGCACTTTCAAGAGCGATCGGTGAAACCGCGCCGCTTATAACAGTTGGAGCACTAACCTTTATTGCTTTTTTACCAACACCGCCGGTGTTAGCAGTTCCGCCATTTGTTTCGGCGGGGTGGCTATTAGATCCTTATACAGTTATGCCGATCCAGATGTTTAATTGGGTGTCGCGCCCTCAGGAGCAGTTTCATGTTAATGCCGCGGCTACGGGATTGGTTCTACTTGCCATGACGTTAATATTAAATGCCGCCGCAATTTTTGTAAGATATAGATTCAGAAAGAAATACAAATGGTAAATAGTAAAGCTCAGAGTAATATAAAAAAAGCGGAAGTTATAAATTTAACTTTTGCCTATACAGATAAAAATGTAATTAACTCAATTTCGATGCCAATTTTTCAAAATAATATAACGGCACTCATTGGTCCATCGGGCTGCGGAAAAACCACTTTACTGAGGTGTTTCAATCGCATGCATGATTTATACGGCGATGTTCGCTATAATGGTGAAATCAAATTGTACCCAGACAACATCAATATTTTAGGCAGGGAGATTGATCCGATTGAGGTTCGAATGAAGATCGGCATGGTTTTTCAAAAACCTAATCCATTTCCGAAAAGTATTTATGAAAATATCTCTTATGGTTTAAAAATCAGAGGTATCAAAAAGAAATCTTATCTTGATGATAAAGTTGAGGACTCGCTAAAAAAAGCAGGGCTTTGGAATGAGGTCTCAGACAGATTACACAAATCTGCGGGGGCGTTATCGGGTGGTCAGCAACAGCGAGTGTGCATTGCAAGAGCATTAGCTACTGAGCCCGATTTACTTCTTTTGGATGAGCCGACTTCGGCACTGGACCCCATTGGAGCTGCTCATATCGAAGAACTAGTAACAGAATTAAAAAAAACAGTTACTATCTTAATGGTGACCCATAATTTACATCAGGCTGCACGCACAGCAGATTATACGGCTTTTATGTATTTGGGTGATTTAATAGAGTTCGGAGAAAGCTCCCAGATATTTACTAATCCGAAAGAGCAAAAGACTGAAAATTATATTACAGGAAGATTCGGGTAAAATATGAATAACGTAACGAAAAAAACCGGTCAAAAAGTTAAGAAGGCTATTATACCCGCAGCGGGGTTGGGAACGCGATTTTTTCCGGCAACAAAAACAATTCCCAAAGAGATGCTGCCGATCGTTGATAAACCAACCATACTTTATGTTATCGAAGAGGCTATGCAGGCGGGCATTGAAGATATTTTAATTGTGGCTGGCCGCGGAAAGCATTCAATTGAAGATTTTTTTGATGTTTCCTTTGAGCTTGAAAGTAAATTGGTTAAAGAGGGTAAAGAAGATTTATTGAGGAGCATCAATCAGATAAGAGAAAATATTAATATTATTTCAATTCGACAAAAAAGTGCTTTGGGTCTTGGACATGCTATCTATTGCGCAAAGCCTGTTGTTGGTGACGAGCCATTTGCAGTATTGCTCGGTGATGAGATTACAATTTCTCAGAATAATGAAACTAATGTGACCCAGTTTTTATCAAAAAAATCAATGGAAACAGGGGCCAGCACTGTTTGGGTTTTGCCAGTTGCATCTGAAGATACGCATAAATATGGTATTGTGGATGTGGGTGCAGACAATAAAGATTTATCCATGGGAAAACGCGTTTTAGGGGTTGTTGAAAAGCCTGTGGCAGCTAAAGCGCCCTCAACCTGGGCCTTACCTGGGCGTTATGTATTTAAAGCTGAAATTTTTGAATTATTAAAGAATACTAAGCCTGGTAAAAATGGTGAGATACAACTAAGTGATGCCATGAATGATTTAGCTAGAAATTCTGAATTAAATGCCTATAGTTTTCAAACCAGACGCTATGATGCTGGAGACAAGCTCGGGTTTTTAATTGCTAATATAGATTTAGCCCTTGAAAGAGAAGAACTGAGCGCAGACTTGTTAAAATACTTAAAACAAAAAATTAGATAGTACTTTTTATAAAAACTACGTAAGGAAAAAAGATGAAACCACAAGATGTTTGGCTTAATTGTTTTCAAGAGGCTGAAAAAACCCTGCACCAATTTTGGAATGAGACATCTCAGATTGAAAGATGCGTCAGTTTTTCTAGACTTTTAATTGAAGCTTATAAAAGCAAGGCAACAGTTTTTTCTTGTGGCAATGGAGGCTCACACTGTGATGCCATGCATTTCGCGGAAGAACTTACCGGACGCTATCGTAAAGATCGCAGACCTTTAGGAGCTCTGGCCCTGGGTGATGCCAGCCACGTTTCTTGTGTGTCGAACGACTATGGGTTCCAATATATTTTTTCACGTCAAGTTGAAGCTTTAGGACGAACTGGTGATATTCTGATTGGATTATCGACCTCTGGTAATTCTGAGAATGTAATTCTGGCGGTAGAGGCGGCCAAGAAAAAAGGAATGAAAACTGTTGGTCTTTTGGGACGAGATGGTGGGAAATTGAAATCACTTGTGGATTTGTCTATTGTGGTGCCAGCGCAGACGTCCGATCGTATCCAGGAAATGCACATTAAGATTATTCATACTGTAATTGAAACAGTAGAACGCGAATTGTTTCCGGAAAACTATTAGTCTAAGCTGCAATTAGATAATTGAAGGAGAAATTATTTTACTTATTTTTACTCAGCAAAAACGGCCAGAAGGTGCTTTCTGACAATAGTCATTTCGACTTCAGTGGCTGTTCCTATTTTTTGTACGAATCGCTCTTTTGAAACTGATCGTATATGTTCAATGCAGGCCTGTCCTTCCGTATGATCAATAAAAACCGAGGCTCTGGTTGGCCAGTTTTTCAAGGAAGTTGTCATTGGTAGAACAATCATGGTTTGCAACGAAGAGTTCATGGAATCAGGGCTTACGATCAAACATGGTCTAACACCATCTTGCTCGCTACCTCTGACTGGGTAAAGTTTTACTCTCCAAATTTCACCATTTAGGAGTGTCATCGTCATCCTCTAGATTGGCATCAAGCCATGTTACATCTTCTGCGCTTAAAGCTGTTGCATCAAATTTCCATTTACTGTGATGCGGAAGGTGAGAGTCTAAAACAATTTTATTATTCGAGGTGGTCGTGACATCAATGATGTCGCCTTCAGAGATATGAAGTGTCTCTTGAATTTCTTTTGAAAAAATAACTCCCAATGAGTTTCCTACTTTTCTAATTTTTAAAGACGACATATTGACCCTCTCAGTTTTGGGAGTTACATTAGTTATAACATTAGTTATAACTAATGTAAAGTGTTTAATACGCCAGTTGGTATACGCCCAGAGGCGGTGACGGTGTAAAATTAGGCTTCTAAATTACGCTAGTCTTTAACCAGTTGGTCATTTTTGAAAGGCCTTCATCCAGACTAACATTAGGTGAGTAATTTAAATATTTTTTAGCCAAAGTTAAATCAGGTCGGCGCTGAGGCGGATCATCCTGAGGTAATTTTTTAGATACGATCTTTGATTTGGAATCTATCATCTTAATAATTTTATGGGCTAAATCTAAAACTTTGATTTCGGTGTCATTACCAAGATTAATAGGTTCAGCAAGATTTGAGTCAGCATAACGAACAAGACCATTTATTAAATCATCAATATAACAAAAGCTTCTGGTCTGCTGGCCATCGCCGTAGACCTCTAAGTCTTTATTATTAAGAGCATTTAGAATAAATGTATTAGGCACGCGGTCATCTAAAATATTCATTCTAGGGCCATAGGTATTAAAAATTCTGACGAGCCCGTGGGGAGTTGAATAAATTTTATTAGTTGAGTAGATCCAAGATTCCCCGAAACGATTTGATTCATCATAGCAGCTGCGCTCTCCGAAAGAGTTTGCGTGCCCCCAGTCAGTTTCTTTCTGCGGTGAGGATAGTGGGCTGCCGTATATTTCACTGGTGGAAGCAAAGATTACACGTGGTTTCTTTTTTTGTGTATTGTTGTTTGAAAAATCAAGTGCATTTTGCAATCCAGTTGAGTTGGACCACATAGTTTCTAAGGGGTATTTCTGAAAACTTTTAACTGAAGCGGGACTTGCTAAATGAAAAATAAATTTGACGTCTTCAGCGTTAATTGTCGGCCAAGAACGAGAGACGTCGTGCTCTATAAATTGAAATTGATCGGGGTATTTCTCAGCTAAATAATTTGTGTTTATTGTGGAACCCGTAATATAATTATCAAGTCCTATGACTTGGTAATCTTGTTTTAAATAGTGTTCAGCCAGATGAGTTCCGATTAATCCGGCAGAGCCGGTGATTAGTACGCAGCTCAGGGGCTTCGTCATTTTGATTTAGCCTAAATCCGTTGGCTGATAATGAGGTCTTCCGATTGAATAGTACTCAATTCCGAGATCTTTCATGTCAGAATTCTTATAAATATTGCGTCCATCAAAAATAACCGCAGATTTCAATTTTGATTTAATGAGATTAAAATCAGGATTTCTAAAAGACTTCCACTCCGTAGGTATAATTAAAGCAACTGAATTATCGAGAGCTTCATATTGGTCGGGAAAAAAGCTCAAGTTTTTTTCATTTTTAAAATAATCTAAAGTATTTTCAGAGGCCGCGGGGTCAAAGCAGCGTACTGTGGCTCCGGATTTTAACAAAAATGATATAATGTCGATGGCCGGGGCTTCTCTGATATCGTCTGTTCCAGGCTTAAAGGCCACACCCCACAAAGTAAAACACAGGCCTGATAAATTTTTATATTTACTAGCGATTTTTTGAATGAAGCTCCGTCTTTGGAGTGCGTTGGTTTTTTCAACGGCTGTTAATATCTGAAGGTTTTCGTCAAGATCTGTTCCTATTTTAATAAGGGCCATAACATCTTTGGGAAAGCAGCTTCCGCCATAGCCTATACCGGCATAAATAGAATAGGGACCGATTCGGTGATCGGCGCCTATTCCATGCCTGACCATATCAATATCGGCGCCCACTTTTTCGCAGAGCCGAGAGAATTCATTCATCAGTGAAATTTTTGTAGCCAGCATAGCATTAGCAGCATATTTAGTCATTTCTGAGGAGGCCGGATCCATTGCAAGAAATGGATTACCACTGCGCAGAAATGGCTCATAAAGTTTTTTTAGTATCTCTTTAGCCTTTTGGGTTTCAACACCTACAACCACTCGGCTGGTTTTCATGCAGTCATCAATGGCACAGCCCTCTCTTAAAAATTCTGGATTAGAAGCGACATCAAATGCTAAGGAGATATTTCTTTTTTTCAGAGTTTTCTCAATCATTGATTTTACTTTTTTGTAGGTACCCACAGGAACTGTGGATTTAGTAACAATCAGCTTATAAGAATTCATGTGCTCAGCGATGGTTTCTGCAACTTTTAAAACATATTTAAGATCGGCGGATCCATCTTCAAAAGGTGGTGTGCCAACAGCAATAAAAATAATATCAGTATTATTTATGGCATCTTTTGCGTTTGTCGTGAAATCAATTCGGCCCGACTTATAATTTGATTGCAAAAGTTGATCAAGCCCGGGTTCATAAATCGGCGAGACACCATCTTTGAGGGATGCAATTTTTTTCTCATCAACATCCACACCGATAACTGTATTACCCATTTCAGCAAAGCAGACTCCACTGACTAAACCAACATAACCTGTTCCAAAAACTGATATTTTCATGTGCTGATATTCTTAAATTAGAAGTTTTAAGTCAAAAGAAAACTCAATTGAGAGTTGCCTTTTCTTTGATCTCTAAATCATCCAGCCAGTTTTTGACGATACTGGAAAACTGCAGGTGCTCTAGGACATATTTTCTATTGCGCATTCCCATATTTTTTAAATCATATTTTCCAGTCAGCAGATCCAGCATGGCGGCTTTCAGTTGCAGTGGATTTTCGGCTTCAACAACAACACCGCCCTGATTCTTTTTGATAATATCTGAGCCTTCACTGAATCCGGCGAAAAGC
>JBBTEQ010000130.1:0-5898 GCA_038042235.1 Bdellovibrionota bacterium
TGTCCATTTTTGTTTCCTCCAAGTATTAAAATTACAGCTTTTCCGTTAATAACTTTTTCTGTGTAATAAATTCGATTTCCATTGTTAAATTTAATTTCAAAAAGCACAGAACTTAATTTTTTCACATGCCCGTAATGACCAAAATCCCGAATCTTCTCCAGCCGACTATCAATTTGCGCCCTTACTTTTGCCGCCTGAGTCTCGTACCAATCTGAATATTCTTTTAACTTAAGAAAAGATAGCATGTTTATTTGTACGCTATTCAGTACAAAATTTCAAGTCTTTTTTTAAATAATTCTATAAAAGATAACTATCTGATTTTAACGGTATTTGTTGCAGAATAACGACAAGCAACTACATTAATACTTACAAAACAGGCCCAAATTGTTCTTATTACATGTCAATATCATAACAGAGGAGAATTAGTTTCTAATATAGTATATCTCTCAAGATTGAAATCTGGAGATTTTATTAAAGCGTTTTTCATACTTTTTCTTTTAAGCCTTTGTCTTGTCGCAGAAGCTGCAGAGTTTAAGCTGACTTCACGAGTAGTGGTTCTCGGCGCTCCGAGACTTAACCTTATTTTAAATGAAGAGTATCTCATAACCCACACGCTTGTTAAAGCTCGTTCAAAAGGAAAGTACTCTGAGGATGTCGTGGCGTTTCAAAACTTAGCTTGGAATATGAATGAAGCTGCATATCGACAACTGCGACAAGAAGGGTTTTCATCTGAGTTAAATGCCATGTCGTCTAATGCAGACTTTCTGAAGACGTATTCACAATTTTTTAATCTGTTAAAAAATACCCCTGAATACAAATTGATTTTAAAAGAAGTGCAAGATTATATGAGCGAGTCATTATATGAATGGGATACTAATTTAGAAAAATCCGTTCCGTTTATGCTTAAATATTCTGGCTTTACGTTTAACTATGATGTTTATACTTACATAACCCATCCAGCTGTCGGTAATGGCCGCAATTGGGGTAGCCTTATGGGAAATAAAACTATAACGTTCGGGGCTTGGCCTACTTTTGCAAATTATTTCACTGTTTATATTTGGCACGAAATTATTCATTTTTACATGGAGTCAGACGAGATCAGTCATGCTGTTAATCAGTTGCTGACTGATAATCAATTGCGCATATTTTTTAATGGTGGAACACTTACTCCGCTCGAGGGGCATAAAGATCTTATGAATATAATGGAAAAGAATTTAGATAGATGGCAAGAGTATAAAAAATCTCCGACAGATCTAAATTTATTTGTGAAACAAATTATAAAATTGAAAAAGTGAACGCCATTTCACAAAATGGCTCAGAAGGAGGGATTCGAACCCCCGACCAAGCGGTTAACAGCCGCTTGCTCTACCACTGAGCTACTTCTGAACGCAGAGGTTAAACTAGCGAAAGGCCACCTTATTTGTCAACAAGCTCTCGACTCAGATTTGATGATTTAAACGGCAATCCGCCGGTTCTAAACAAGCCCAGCTCTTTATTCCATTCGAGTACAGTTTTTATTCCGGTCGGCCCGCTGCTTTCGGCAAGGGAAGCCCACTGAACTTGATTTAAGTCCACGCCATGAATCGTTTCGGTACTAAGCTCACAGTAGTTGCCTCGTAATTCACTCATCTCAAGGCTTTTTAGCTTTTCTGGCACTTCCTCGCTGGTCCAGAGCACATCAACTGCGTTACTCACACACCAAGTGATTGTTGGTGTTTTGCTTATTCCAAAAAGTGAGTTGAACGCGGCAATCATACCGCCAGATTCTGCAAAATTACGGTACATGGCGACCAGTATGAGTCCGACTAATAAAATGGATAACTTTAAAACGAGTTTTGTTTTCATAATTTAACTTTTATACTATAGTTTTACGTATGATTAAATCAAAATTTACTATTGAGATTGAAAATAAATTAGTTAAAGCGGTTCCCAAAAAATTTGCCGGAAAGCTCACCGCTGAATACTTTTTAAAAGGCAAAGGTGCAGAAGTCAGCCGTCTTAGATTTTTAAATTTGACCATACCCGAGATTAAACACCAGTTAGCCACATTGTTTTCCACAACTGAAGAATCTTATAGTGCTTCGCTATTTGCAGATATGGAAAGCCTCTGGTTTGAATCTGAAATATTTGATGCCAAAACATTTGCAGTTTATTGGCTGGATAAACAAAAACCAGAATTTTTGATCAAAAATCATAAAAAAATATTGTCTTGGTCTAATGAGATTGATAACTGGGCACATGCCGATGGCTTGTGCTCGATCTATGCTCGAATGTTTGAGCAAATGCCAAAGTTAATTTTACCGACATATTTAAAATGGAATCGTCATAAAAATTCTTGGCTACGCCGTTGTTCGATGGTGGGACTTTTTTATTATTCGCGCGCAAGAACTAATCAACCCAGTTTTAACTTGGCAAAAAAACTGGTAAATCCCCATTTTAGTGCGCCTGAGTATTATGTACAAAAGGCGGTTGGTTGGACCATTAGAGAAATGTATAACACCTATCCACCTGAAACTATTCAATATATTGAGAACAACAACCACCAGCTAAGTAGTGTGGCCTGGGTGGCAGCTAGTGAAAAACTGCCTGCAAAATTAAAAAAATCAATATTAACAAAACGTAGGTTTCTGCGATCGAAAAAAGGTTAATTTTTTTTTATTTTATTCCGCTTTTTTAAAGTATTTTGTTCGATCTGATGAAAATTATTTCAAATAACTTTCAACTCAATGTATTAGGCCTAGACCACGTCAATAATAATGTCAGGTATTACAAATTTTTTTTTGCATTTCGCCGCAAAGATTCTAAACTAAATATGATACTGAAGCGTCTGAGATGGATAATTAATCTAACCTCAAAACAAGGAGCAACTATATGAGTGACAACAAAACACAACAACTGCCTCTGCTGCCACTACGTGACCTGATTATATTTCCGCACATGTTGATGCCCCTGTTTGTAGGTCGTGAAAAAAGTATTAATGCACTTGAAGATGCCATGAGTAAACAATCCGAAATTGTTTTGGCTGCGCAAAAAGATGCAAAAACCAATAACCCGGATGAAAAAGATATTTATCAGGTCGGCACGGTTGGCGCGATCATTCAGCTTTTAAGATTGCCGGATGGAACTGTTAAAGTTTTGGTCGAGGGCAAACACCGAGTAAAAATTAAAAACTTTGTCAGTAACGAAGGCCACTTTGTTGTTAATTGTGATATTATCGAAGAACAGGTTTCTAATCCCACTGAAGCTTCTGCATTAGTTCGATCTGTTAAAAGTACCTTTGAGACTTATGTTAAATTGAATAAGCGAATTCCACCTGAAATTTTAATGCGGGTTTCAAGTATTGAAAATCCGGGTGAGCTTGCGGATATCATTGTGGCTCAGCTTAATCTTAAACTTGAAGATAAGCAGGCAGTTCTTGAAATAATCGATCCGACCAAGCGTTTAGAGCATTTATTGAATTTAATGACCGGCGAAATCGAAATCCTTGAAGTGGAAAAAAAGATCAGGACCCGCGTCAAAAAACAAATGGAGAAGTCGCAGAAAGAATATTATCTGAATGAGCAAATGCAAGCTATTCAAAAAGAATTAGGCGAAAAAGACGACTATCAGGCTGAGCTAGATGACTTAACAAGTAAGTGTAACGACAAAAAAATGCCAAAAGAAGCCAAAGATAAAGTACATAAAGAAATTAAAAAATTAAAAATGATGTCACCGATGAGCGCTGAAGCCACGGTTGTCAGAAACTATATTGACTGGGTGCTTTCGCTTCCTTGGCAAGAGTACTCTGAAGATCGCCATGATGTTAAAAATGCCAAGAAAATATTAGACGACGATCACTGGGGTTTAGAAAAAGTCAAAGAACGTATACTTGAATATTTAGCGGTTCTTTCTTTATCTAAAAACATGAAGGGTTCGATTATTTGTTTAGCTGGGCCCCCGGGAGTTGGTAAAACTTCTTTGGCTAGGTCTATTGCCGAATCTTTAGGGCGACCATTCTCGCGTATCAGTTTAGGCGGAGTGCGTGATGAAGCCGAGATTCGTGGTCACAGAAAAACTTATGTCGGAGCTATGCCGGGTAAAATCTTACAGGCTTTACGTAAAGTAGATAAAGGAAATCCAGTTCTGTTGCTCGATGAAATCGATAAAATGGCCAACGACTTCAGAGGCGATCCCGCTTCGGCTATGCTAGAAGTTTTAGATCCGGAACAAAACTCAGCTTTTTCAGATCACTATTTAGAGCTTGAATATGATTTGTCAAAAGTGATGTTTGTGGCAACTGCGAATAATCTTGGAAATGTACCAAGACCACTCTTGGATCGTATGGAAATAATTTATTTAGATGGTTATATCGAGCAAGAGAAGTTTCATATTGCTAAAAATTATTTGGTTAACAAACAAATTGAAGCTCACGGCTTAAAAGATTTTAAAGTTGTAATTCAAGATAAAAGCCTTCGTGATGTTATTCGCTATTATACACGTGAAGCGGGCGTGCGAAATTTAGAAAGACAATTGGCGAATGTTTTCAGAAAAGTGGCAAAGGATATCGTGATGTCACAGACGCTCGAAGATTTCAGAAAAGACTCTGCTGCTGACAAAACAGAAAAAACCACTAAAACCAAAACTGCTAAGGGCAAAAAATCTACAGCTAAAAAATCCGAAGGTTATGTTGTAACACCAGAAAAACTGGTGGCCTTGATCGGTCCTCATAAGTACAAATACGGTGAAATTGAAAAGCAAAATGAAATCGGACTTACGAACGGTATGGCTTGGACAGAGGTCGGCGGCGATTTACTCGCGGTAGAAGTCAGTGCTGTGCCCGGTAAGGGCAAGTTTACCGTTACTGGCCAGTTAGGTGATGTGATGAAAGAGTCTTGTGTCGCGGCAATGTCTTACACTCGTTCGCGTGGCCCCTTGTTTGGTTTAGATAAAGAATTCTACGAGAACATTGATATTCACATTCACTTTCCGGATGGCGCCACTCCAAAAGATGGGCCTTCTGCGGGTATCGCATTAACCACTTCGATTGTTTCAGCTATGATGAAAATCGCTGTAAAAAGAACAGTGGCGATGACCGGCGAGATTTCTTTAAGAGGAAAAGTTTTACCTATCGGTGGTTTAAAAGAAAAAATTCTGGCGGCACATCGTGGTGGAATTAAAACTATTATCTGCCCAAAAGAGAACGAAAAAGATCTTAAAGATATCCCAAAAGAAGTATTAAAAGAGCTGAAGGTAATTTTGGTTGATCACGTTGACCAGGTTTTAATAAATGCTTTAGACATTAAATCTCCTAAAGATTTATTCAAAGCACAGGCCGGACGTGGTGATCAGGGACTTAAAGCTCATTATACAGGACAATCAGTCCACACCCATTAAGGGGTAGCTGACACCTTGAAGTTACTTGAAGTATTTGGCGCTATTTGCTTAAAAAATAGCGCCATTTTTATTTCCGCTGTCCTATTATCCACCACTGCTTAAATAAAAAGCGTGTTATAAGAAATTCTTAAACCTTTATACTTTTGTAAAAAACATAGTGTTTTCAGTCATTAAACAGATCAAATAAAAATAAATCGCAATTTAATCAATTGTCAGTTTACCTCGTATTTCAGAATCTGTAAAAAATACTTTCTTTTAAGGATAATAACTATGTCAAATCAACCTGAGCGCCTACTTGAGATTGGAAAACTATACTGTGACCGTGGTGATTACGGCTTGGCCTTACCAAACTTACAAGAAGCAGCTAAAAATTTTTTAACGAATAAGAATTTCGGTTCTTATTTCAAAGCTCTTCAGTATATTTTACGTATTCATGCAGAACGCGAAGAGCATGATCAAATTACACAAATTAAAGAAAATTTACACGATTTAGTCATTCGTGAAGGAATCGAGCTTTCATCAAAG
>JBBTEQ010000131.1:0-10095 GCA_038042235.1 Bdellovibrionota bacterium
TGATCTGTTGTAATGTTTTGATTCCCCAACTTTTCTGGTTTAAAAAACTTCGAAGATCAATACCGGTTATGTTTGTTATTTCGATCTTTGTAAATATCGGTATGTGGTTTGAGAGGTTCGTTATTACGGTGACTTCGCTTCATCGGGATTTTCTTCCGTCAAACTGGGGACAATACGCCTGGTCGATATACGATACGGCTATTTTGGTCGGCTCGTTCGGGATGTTCTTTACAATTTTTCTGTTATATTTACGAGTTTTTCCAGCAATTTCAATTGCTGAGGTTAAGCCTGTTATGAATGTCGGTAAAGATGATGATCACGATCATAAAGGAGCTCACTAATGGCTAAGAAGATTGCTATGGGCGGAATGGCCGGAATTTTTTTAAGTGAAGATAAAGTAGTTGCGGCGGCTCGTAGGGTGCGAGAGTCAGGTTTTACAAAATTCGACGCTATTTCTCCTTATCCTATACATGCTATGGAAGAGGCCTGCGGAATTAAACGCTCTGGAATTCCTTATGTAACATTTGCAGCTGGTTTTTTGGGTTTATTGGCAGCGCTCGGATTAGTTTATTATACATCTGTAATAAACTGGCCAATTAATGTTGGTGGTAAGCCAATGTTCTCGCTCCCTGCATTTATTCCAATAATATTCGAGCTTGTTGTGTTGTTTGCAGCTCTGTGTTCTGTGGGTGCTTTATTTTTTGTGTGTAAAATGCCAAGAATCGATCCGCCAGTTATTGATAAAGATTTAACTTGTCATAAGTTTGCGATTTTTATTCCTGAAAATGATACTGGTTATAATCAGGAGCGTGTTGATAAATTACTCAAAGAACTAGGTGCCAACGAAGTTAAGAAAGTGAATGATTATTAATATGAAATATTATAAAAGTATTAATCTGAAAACAACTAATATATTAATCTCGCTTGCAGGTGCCCTTGTTATTTCTGCGCTTGCGGGTTGCTCTGATCCGTTAAGACCAAATGTCGAGTTGATTCAAGATATGATGGAATCTCCAGCCATTAAACCTCAGGAGTATGATGAAACATCCCCCAACCACTCAGGTATGAGGGTTCCACCTGCAGGAACTCAGCCAGTTGGATTTACGCCCTATCGTTATGCTACGGATATTGCTGGTGCTGCGAAAAATAAAAATCCACTAGCTGGGGATTTCTCAGAAGCCACCTTAAAAGTTGGTATTAAATATTACACAACAAACTGCGCACTTTGCCATGGTGACAAGGGCGAAGGTGGCGAGAAGCTATCAATCGGCGAAAAAATGGCTTTAAAGCCACCAAGTATGGTTTCGTCTAAAGTAAGCGATTGGACCGATGGTCAAATTTACCATGTCATCACTATGGGGCAGGGACTTATGGGGCCTTACGCATCTCATATTCCACAAAAATATCGTTGGCAGGTTGTTAACTATATTCGAACTCTTCAAAAAGAAAATAAATAGAGGGTATCAGAATGTCTACTCACGCAAATATAGAACTTAAAGTTACAAAGTTTAAAGCTCCACAGGCTTTGATGTCGGCAACTTACACGTTTATTGTTATCGGAATTATCACTTTTGCACTGGGAATTTTTAAAAACCCCGAAAGAATGTGGACCTCTTATTTAACGGCTTTCTTTTTCTTTGCTTCATTGGCTTGTGGTGCCATGTTTTTTATTGCGATTAACTATACGTCCAAGGCGGGCTGGAGCGCTTCAATCAGAAGGTTTGTAGAAGCAATGACCAGCTTTTTTCCAATAATGTTAATTTCAAGTTTAGTGTTAATTTTTGGTTTTAAATATTTATATGCCTGGGGCACACCTGAAACTTTGCATTCACTGGCACACAGTAAGCAAATATATTTGGCGCCATGGTTTGTTATTACGAGATTAGTTATTTTCGGTGTAGGCAGTTTGTATTTTGCAAAACAAATTGTGGGGAATTCGCTTAAGCAAGATTTAACTGGAGATCATGCTTTAACTCACAAAAACTTGGCGTACTCTATTGGATACATCGCATTTTTTGCAATTTTCTTTACAATGTTTTCTATAGATTTGATGATGTCGCTTTTACCCACTTGGTATTCAACAATTTACGGAATTTATTGTTTTACTGCAGCCATTCAATCAACCATGGCTTTTTTAGCTATTGTGGTGGTTTGGATGCGTCATTCAACATGGATTTCAGGTTATATAACTGAAGAGCACCAACATGATATTGGTAAGTTTTTAAAGGGTTTTACTGTATTCTGGGCTTACATAGCCTTTTCACAGTTTATGTTGATTTGGTACGCTAATATCCCGGAAGAAACTGAGTTTTACATTATACGTTCTTTGAATGGCTGGATGCCCGTTTCTTTTGCTTTGTTGATATTCAGATTCATAGTACCATTTTTGGTTTTGTTACCAAGGTCTTCTAAGCGTAATGATTCGATTTTGGTTTCAATTTCGATTCTGGTGCTGGTCATGCAGTATACGGATCTTTATTGGCTGGTGTACCCGAATTTCAATGATGGAGTACCTAGATTTGGGTTCTGGGAAATCGGGATGTTTTTAGGCTTTGCTGGGCTATTTCTGATGACGATGACCAATTTTTTAACTAAAAATAGCCTGGTTGCAGTTAATGACCCAAGAATACATGAAGCTATAAAGCATCATGTGACCTATTAATTGAGCATTTTATTAAAAAGGCCACTTGAAAAAGTAGCCTTTTTTTGAGAGTATAAAGCCTTGATGAATAATTACCCTGCCTACTCAATGCCAATCTCATAATCAATGTCAGAAATTCAAATTATTTTGCCCGACAATTCGGTGCGTACATTCGATCATGAACCTACAGCTTTAGAAGTAGCAGCTAGTATTGGTGCACGCTTAGCTAAAGACACTCTTGGGGCTAAAATTAATGGTCAAACTGAGGTTATTGATTTTCGTGTGCCATTAAAAAATGGAACCAAGCTGCAATTGATTACAACAAAATCCCCAGAAGCTTTAGATGTCATACGCCATTCGGCGGCGCATTTAATGGCGCAAGCAGTACAAGAAATTTGGCCTGAAGTTAAAGTAACAATAGGTCCGGTTATTGAAAATGGTTTTTACTATGACTTTGACTCTTCATTTAACTTTACAGAGGAACACTTTGAAAAGATTGAGAAAAAAATGGAAGAGTTGCAAAAAAAAGATCTTCCATTAACTCGCGAAAATTGGCCCATTGCTAAGGCGATTGATGTTTTTAAATCCATGAACGAAAGATTTAAAGTCGAGCTCATTCAAGGTTTAGCTGATAAGGGTGAAACCGAAGTGGGTATTTATCATCAAGCTCAATGGTTTGATTTATGCCGTGGGCCCCATGTGCAATCAACCGGTCAGATAAAGGCCTTTAAATTGATGTCAGTGGCGGGTGCTTACTGGCGTGGTGATGAAAAAAATCCGATGTTACAGCGAGTTTACGCAACGGCATTTTTGGATAAAAAAGAATTAGAGCAGCATTTGGTCCAGCTTGAAGAAGCAAAAAAACGTGACCACCGCAAACTTGGTAAAGAGCTGGGTCTATTTATGTTTCATGAATTTGCACCGGCGTCGCCATTTTTTACCGGACGGGGAACTATCGTTTATAACGAGCTGACAAAATATATTCGTGAGCTTTATTTTAAATTTGATTATCAAGAAGTGATTACACCACAGGTTTTTAATGTGGAACTTTTTAAAAAATCAGGACATTATCAGAACTATAAAGATAATATGTATTTTACTTTTCAGGACGAGCAAGAAAACGGCTTAAAACCCATGAATTGTCCTTCTCATTGTTTACTCTTTGACTCTTCAAAGCATTCTTATCGGGAACTTCCGCTTCGTATGGCTGATTTTGGTAGACTTCATCGTTATGAAAAATCAGGTTCATTGCATGGGTTATCGCGAGTTAGAACATTCTGTCAGGATGATGCTCATATATTCTGTACCCTTGATCAGTTAAAAACTGAAATCGCCAGTTTTATTGATTTGCTGAATACAATTTACAATACGTTAGGCATGCCTAATTACAAAATTAAATTAGCGACCAGGCCCGAAAAAAGAATGGGCAGCGACGAAGTCTGGGATCAGTCAGAAGGCGCGCTGGCTAGCGCTCTGACAGAACTAAACATTCCCTTTGAGATATTACCTGGCGAAGGGGCCTTTTATGGGCCTAAGCTTGAAATGCATTTTATTGATGCCATAGGACGATCATGGCAAACAGGAACTGTACAGGTTGATTATGTTATGCCTGAGTCTTTTAATCTTTTATACACGGGCGAGGATAACAAAGAGCATCGTCCGGTTATGCTTCATCGTGCTGTTTTAGGTTCACTTGAAAGATTTATCAGCGTTTATCTAGAGCATACAGCGGGACATCTGCCGCCATGGCTGTCGCCAACTCAAGTCGTGATACTTAATGTTACCGATAGAGTTAACGATTTTTGTGAACAGATAGAAAAAGAAATGAAATTAGACCATCTTCGTGTGGAGTTTGATCGCCGCAGCGAGAAGCTAAACTATAAAATACGCGAGGCTCAATTAAAAAAGATTCCATTCATGATTATTATCGGTGATAAAGAGGCTTCACTGAAATCAGTTTCAATCAGGCTCAGTTCAGGAGTCCTACATAATGATATTTCTTGGGACTCAGCTCGAAAAATAATTTTACAAAATATAAAAGAAAGAAAGCTTCAGGCTGAAATAACTCAGGCTGAAACACCATTAACCTAACAAAGGGGATAACCATTACTACGTTTGTACCAAGACCAAAACCACCGGGAAAATTTGACAGAGAAAAAAAACGCGAAAAAGACGGACTGCGTGTTAATCGCGACATTCGCGCCGCACAGGTGCGCCTGATTGATGACGAAGGTAAAATGCTCGGGGTGATGAGTGTGCCCGAAGCTCTTAGAATTGCCGAAGACCGTGGCTTGGATTTACTTGAAATTGCTCCCAATGCGCAACCGCCAACTTGTAAAATTATGGACTATGGTAAATACAAATACGAGGAAAAGAAAAAAGCTGCGGCTTCTCGTAAAAATCAGGTGATTGTAACCATAAAAGAAATTCAAATGCGACCGCGTACTGATTTACACGATTTTGAAACGAAAATGAAACATGCGCGCAGGTTTTTATTAGATGGCGACAAGGTTAAAGTTAATTTACGGTTTATGGGGCGAGAAATGGCCCATCAAGAAACCGGTTTAGCCGTAGTGAATAAGGCCATTGAATATGTTAAAGATCTGGCTATTGTTGAGGCGCCGCCTAAACAAGAAGGCAAAAATATGTTCACCATGCTGGCGCCGGATCCGGCGAAAGTGAAAGATTATTTAAAAGCCCATCCTAATAAAAAAAATGAGGTCTTAGAACCCATGAAAGAAGAAAACGATAATGATGAATAAAGTTATTCTTTTTACAACAATGTTATTTTTATTTTCCTGTAAGAGTTATGACGTAACACCGGGCGCTGAAAGAATACGTGTTTTTGAAGCCGAACCAAAAAACTGTATCTATGTAGGTGAAGTTTCGAGTGTGCAAGAAGATGAAACTGTCGGAACATTGGAAACTGAGATGGATCTTGCGACTCGGGTCGATCTTCGTAATAAAGCTCACAAACTTGGGGGCAATATTATTGTTTTTTTAAAAGGTAAAAATACCAACAATCTTCCTAATAGAGACTCAGTTTCAGCCATTGTTACCGGTACTAAAGCGGCTGCTGGGGGAGCGGGGACTGCGGCTGCGGCACCTAAACCTGCCACACCTGAGACTAAAAAAGCAACAGACGAAGAAGTTGTAAATGAAATCAGAAGAATAATTTTTTTAGCCACAGTTTTCAGGTGTCCATCTAGTATTTTGAATCAATAGGGGTCCACTTACTGTGTAGTAAAAAATATTGGTGAACTGTAACTTCTTCCTAAGTCTTGAGAAACACTAACTGCCTGAGCCTTGTATTGAGTATTTGGTTTCAAGCGAGTGATCGAAAGTTCGTGATTCAGTCGTAAAACATTATCTGAATTAGTTTCTGTTGTGATTCCGGTTAACACTTCAGTTATTATCATATGTGAAGTGCTTGGAATATTTGTTTTCCATGAAAAATACACATCAGATAATATTACCTCGAAAATTTGAAAGTCACTAATTCCCGGAGCTGTACCTATGATGCATGGGTTATAAGTGATTTGATCCGAACTAATTTTATAATTATTCGGAGTTAAGACCTTCCAGCCACGGCTCAATAGCTGTGTAAAGGCAGGCTGTGGGGCTGAGTTTTGATCAGGGTTAAAGTAAAGACTATTTCCTAATTTATTACAGGAAGGATCCTGGCCAGCTGAGTTTGACTTTCGAAACATCAAGACATTTGAAATATGGTGTCGGGGTCCTTGGTAATAAGTTAATTCAATGGGAAGCATTGTATTTCGAATCATTCGGATACTTTCTGTGGCACAACCCATTTTAGTTGGATGGTCTCCATCATTATTAATCAAGAGTTGATCTGGAGTTGATGAATTGCCGGATTTAATAATCATTTTAGAGCCATCATCAGAAAGGATAGCAAATTCATAATAGCCTTCTTCGTCTGCATCCGATAGAACAATATTGGTCTGCATTTTAAGTCCGAAGTACTCAATAAGTTTATTATTTTGATCATCTTTTAAAGTATTACCTAAAGAGGTATTAAAGCCCTCTGTAAATAATCGTGTTGGAACATTGATATCAGAAAGAAAAATATTTTGTTCGGATTTATGGCCAGCTGAAATATATAAATCAGAGGAGTACCAGCGCGGCATTCCTGTTAATCTGTAAAAAAGCTCTGCCTTGATCCCGTTAGTGTAGTTTCTCACAGTTGTGTCGCCCCCATTAAGAGGATCACATACAATAGTATTGGCCTTATACATATTTATATTAACTGCAAGTGATCCTAAATTTTCAGAAACCTTGCTTTGACTTTCAGGTGTTGAGCTGTTTTGGCTACAGGCACTTAAAAACACCGTGAGTAAAATCCATTTTATTTTTTTATTTTGCAACGTCATCCTAACCTCGCTTCTTTTATCATAATCTGTAATTGCATAAAATAAACTAAGATTAAAATTAATTTCAAAATGGGGCATTACAATTTTGACAAAAAAAAGGGAGTGTTGTTTTTTAACCTGATTGTTGATAATAATGTTGAATATTTCGACGAAATAATTAACTTTTTAAAGTGCCGAATTTACCCGCACAATATTTAGGTACTGGCATCGGATTTTAGATTTTAAACTAATTTGTGATTATCTAATAGTATTGCTAATTGGAGTTATTTTACGTAATATTGAGTCCTATGTTTCTTCAGAAAACCATACGTAATTCAGTACAAGTACAGGGTGTAGGAATACACTCTGGCCAAAGCTCTACATTAAGCTTTAAACCGGCGCCTGCGAATACGGGTGTTTATTTCATCAGAAGCGATTTGCCTGGTAGACCTTTTTTAAAAGTTTCGGCAAAAAATGTTCAGGCGGTCAGCTATCAAACAACATTAGGTGGTCCGATTTTTCAAGTGGCTACAATTGAACACTGTGTTTCGGCACTGTCTGCATTGAGGATCGATAACATATATATTGAACTCGATGGCCCCGAAATTCCAATTTGCGATGGCAGCGCTAAATGTTTTTTAGAAGCCCTGCTCAGCGGGGAGTTGATTGAGTTGAATGAACCACGAAAATACTGCTACATTACAGAACCAATTTCGTACATTGAAGGTGATAAGTCAGCCTATGTGTTACCCTATCATGGGTTGAGGTTGTCAGTGTCCATTGACTTTGCTCATCCCCTTATAGGGCGGCAGTATTTAGATGTTGAAGTGAACGAGCAAACATTTGTGCGTGAAATTGCCAGTGCAAGAACTTTTGGTTTTTTAAAAGATGTGGATACATTGAAAGCAGCAGGTTTGGGTAAAGGCGGGAGTCTCGAAAACTGTATTGTGCTTGACGACAATAAAATTATGAATACTGAGGGGTTGCGATTTAATGATGAATTCGTTCGTCATAAGGCGTTGGATGCTCTTGGTGATTTAGTAACTCTTGAGATGCCGCTCATGGGTCATGTTGTTTTAAATAAGGCCGGTCATGATATCATGAATAAACTGATAAAAAAAATTGTAGAGACCCCAGGTTCTTATAGATTTGTTGAAATGGGGGCTGATGTTTCCCGTGAGGCAAAAAAGTTCTCAAACTGGTCGCTACCTTAGTTTGGCTTTGCTGCGTCTTTGCAAGTAAATAACGCACCTTTATTTTTTGCTTTTCAAGTAATGAACTGGTAATTTCTAGAGCAGTTTTAGAACAAGTAGTTAAGGGGAGTTTTTTATGATTATCGGAGTGCCAAAGGAAATTAAGATCAGCGAAAATCGCGTGGGTATGACTGAAGCCGGTGCTAAGCAACTAACAAAAGAAGGGCACTCGGTTATTGTTGAAAAAGATGCTGGTGTTGGTAGCGGCATTTCAAATGATCAATACGAAAAAGCCGGTGCAAAAATTATCGATACTAAAAAAGAAGTTTATGCAAAAGCTGAAATGATTATGAAGGTTAAAGAACCTCTTCCTGATGAATATGAAATGCTGAAAGAAAATCAGATACTTTATACATATTTACATTTGGCAGCAGAGCCAAGGTTAACGAAGGTGCTCGCGGAAAGAAAAGTTAAATCCATTGCCTATGAAACTATTCAATTAGAAAATGGTTCATTGCCATTATTAACACCGATGTCAGAAGTAGCTGGGCGTATGGCCACTCAGGTGGGTGCCTTTTATTTACAAAAAGATCATGGTGGCAAAGGTATTTTACTCGGTGGAGTTACAGGTGTAATGCCGGGTAAGGTAACTATTATTGGGGGCGGAGTTGTTGGAACAAACGCGGCCAAGATGGCTATAGGCCTTGGGGCGCAGGTGACTATTTTAGATGTCAGCACTGCGCGCTTAGAGTACTTAGATGACATTTTCAAAGGCCGTTGCCAAACACTTTATTCTAATGCAATCAATATCGAAAATTCGGTTGTTGAATCTGATCTAGTGGTTGGTGGAGTCTTAATTACGGGTCAAAAAGCTCCGACCTTGGTATCTAAAGAGATGATTTCTGCAATGAAAAAAGGTTCGGTAGTGGTGGATGTGGCTGTAGACCAGGGTGGTTGTATTGAAACCTGCAGGCCAACATCGCACACCAGCCCTACATATGAAATTGATGGAGTTATTCACTACTGTGTGCCGAATATGCCAGGAGTGGTACCTAGAACTTCAACTTATGCCTTAACGAACGTTACCCTAAAATACGCATCGCTGTTGGCCGCGATGGGTGTTGAAGATGCTGTGGCTAAAGACAAAGCCCTGATGAAGGGTCTAAATGTATATAACGGTTATGTTTGTTACGAGCCCGTGGCAAAAGATTTAGGTATGGAGTACCGAGCCTATAAAATTTGAGACCAGCAGTGAATGTTAATACTAAAGTAAAAAAAATAGTAAATATCAATGAAAACGACAATGTTAATTTGGATGCGGTATTAGCTTTAATCTATACCTGTATAATTTTAGCGGCGATGGAATATTTTTTTATTCCACCCAGGCTGGAATATATTTTATCAGGACGAGGAGTTGGGGGTTGGTACACGCCCTCAATAGAGGCCGGGGTTGGTTGGTCTTTAAGCTGTTTGTTTGGTTTTGTGTTTGTACCGATATTTTTTCTTAAATTTGTTACTAAAAAGTCTGTTGTAGACCAGGGCTTTTCACCAAAAAATTTTTTTTCGCATTTAAAAGTTTACCTACTAATGTATTTTTTGATGATTCCACTTATTTATATGGCATCAACCCAGCCAGATTTTAAAAATTTATATCCCTTTGTACCTGCGGCTAAAACTTCACTGCAAACATTTCTTATTTGGGAACTAGCGTATGTTTTACAGTTTTTTTCTTTAGAATTTTTTTTTAGGGGCTACCTTTTATACAGTCTTGAGCGGCATATGTCCAAGTGGTTAGCCATAGCAGTAATGGTAGTTCCGTACACGATGATACATTTTCATAAGCCATTTGCCGAAACCTTTGGAGCTATTGTTGCAGGGTTTGTATTGGGTT
>JBBTEQ010000132.1:0-6929 GCA_038042235.1 Bdellovibrionota bacterium
TCCAATCATTGGACCAGATAAAGAATGTAAGAAGGCCATTCCTTTCGGTTTTGGCCTTGGATTAGTCATGGCTATGCCGCAGATAGCTTCTTATAGCTATTTACCTATTCCAATTACGATAAGCCTTGCGTTGGCAACGGCTTCATTTGTAAAAGCATTTGCAGCTTCCTTTATCATTGCAAAAGTTTTCAATAAATTTGCTGGATAAAAGTGTCGGCTCAAGTTTCGTTTCGTTCAAAAGTTTGGAAGTACGAGGGTAAGGCCGGGTGGTATTTTGTGACCCTGCCTAAGCCTCTTTCAAAGAAAATTCGAAACGCACATGGATTGTCCGAAGAAGCTTGGGGGCGATTAAAAGCTTCTGCGCAGGTTGGGAAAATTATTTGGAAAACGGCTATTTGGTACGATACAAAAGCTCAAAGTTATCTTTTGCCAATAAAGTCTGAAATTAGGAAAAAAGAAGCTATTGCAGTGGGTAGTCTATTAAATATAAAGCTACTGCTCGCGTCCGCGCCTAGAGCAAGAAAAAATAAACTCGACATATCAAAACCAAAAATGTGGAGTTAGAAAATTTTGGTATGGCTATTTTGGAGCAAAATGAAGTTTGAAATAATTCAAAATCCTATTCGCTGGCTGATTCTATTTCATGTTGTATGTGGCGCAGTCGCTTTAGGTGTGTTTATGATACCCTTGCTTTCGAAAAAAGGCGGAAAATTACATATAAAAGTCGGATGGCTTTACACTTATGCGATGGTATTTGTTGGAGTTTCAGCATTTATTATCACACCGTGGAGAGCTTTTTTTGATGAGGCCAGAACGTCTTCAAGTATAGGGTTTTCAGCGTTTCTGTTCTTTATTGCAGCGTTTACGCTTTCATCTCTATGGAATGGTTTAAGAGTTTTAAAGTTTAAAAAAAGAGAAACATCAAATACGGAATTGGCCCAAATGGTGCCACCGATTATTTTGATCGTACTTGGTTTAGCAACTCAGGTACTGGGATATTTTCTGAACAATATTTTACTTATGACTTTTCCGTTTTTATCTCATTTTACAGCTAAGGATCAATTAAAGTATTGGCTGAGTTCTCCAAAAGAAAAAATGCACTGGTGGTACTTTCACATGAATGGAATGTTTGCCGCGTGCATTGCCACTGTAACTGCATTTTTGGTGACTGCAATTCCAAGAGTCTTTCCAGGTAACGCCATAGCCGAATCTCCAATTCTTTGGATAGCACCAGGAGTTATTTTAGGAATAGTTTTAAAAAAGTGGACGATGTCATTCCGAACCCAATTTGGAGACTAATTGGATATTTAATGCATGCATTCAATACTGACCGGCCTTTCAAGTCAGCTACAACTCTTCGGCAAAAACTTTTTCGGTAATTTTCCAAAATTTATCTTGTTTTCTAGCAATCACGAATGAGGGCAATCGAAAAAGACGCTGGAATTTAATAACGTCTTGAGGTGTTTGTAATTCAACGGCGAGCTCTGGGCGCCTTAAATGCGAGCGTAAAAAGTTTATATTAAACTTTTTAATCGAAGATGAATTGTTAAAAAAGTGAGCCTCGCTCACATACTCAGCATTGAAATCGTAGTATCTGACTTCTAAATAGGGGTTCAAATTTTTATCCTTGCGCTCTTCAAAAGTTATTTTATCGGGCGTTAGCACATGAGAATTTTTTGAGAGCTTCGCTTGTTTTAATTTTGCATCGGCATCAATTAAAATGGCCGAGCATTTTTCACATTTTTTAGCTGTGATGTCATTTTCACATCCGCAGCTATGGCAAAGCTTAAAGCGAAAGCGAAAGCCACACGGAGTAATTTCAAGAGTATTTGGATCTTGAGTGGCGCCTTTACATTTTCGTCCGAAGTGCTCGATCATCACTCCGGAGTCGTCAGCATAGCCCCAAAAATTATTTTCAAAATCGCAGACCGGGCAAGGGACAATGACAGGAACAGTGTTTTTTGCGGGCCTCTTGTCAGAAATTTCAGGTGCGTAAATGTCGTGCCTCATTCCGGTGTAATCTAAAACGAAGCAGTCTTGTTTACCTTCTGAAAGGCGCAGCCCTCGCCCGACTATTTGCTGATAAAGACTGTTCGATTCGGTCGGGCGTAAAATCGCAATTACATCGACATGAGGGGCATCAAAGCCGGTCGTCAATACCGAAACATTAACAAGATATTTAAATTTTTTAAGTTTAAAATCATTTATAATTTCAACTCGATTTTTTATCTCGGTATCCCCTAAAATCAATCGAGAATCATCTTTTGGCAAATAAGACCTGATTTCTTCAGCGTGTGCGACTGAACTACTGAAAATCATCACGCCTTGGCGATTGAAACGCTCGGTTATATCAATGATATTTTTTATGATAAAAGGGGTAAGACGCTTTTGGTTTTTTAAGACTTCTTCAACCTCTGCGACTGTGTACATGCGATCTTTTTCGGTCAGCTCCGAAAAATCATAACAAGTTACCGGAATATCCACTTTTACGGGAATTGTTAAATATTTATTCTTAATCATATACGAAAGCGGTAATTCATAGGTGCATTGCTTGAAGAATAGATTTTTATCGGTTTTTATTTCACCAGTCTGCGAATACTCATAAATCCATCCTAGGCCTAAGCGATACGGGGTCGCGGTAAGACCCAAAATACAAAGTTTAGGGTTTCGTTCAAGCAGCTTTTTAATGACTTCCTGATATTGAGTGTCGCCCTCTTCGGCCACGCGATGGCATTCATCAATAACAAGCAGAGAAAAGTTATTAAAAAAATCGTCGGGTGCACGGGCAACAGATTGGATGCTGCCAAAGATCGCTTTTTCATCCCAGTCTTTTTTTCCAAGACTCGCTGAAAAAATTCCGGCCTCAAGGCCGTAGTTTTTATATTTTTCATAATTTTGTTCTACAAGTTCTTTAACGTGTGCTAAGGCCAAAACCCGCCCATTTGCAATGCGCGCCAGTTCTGCAATGACCAGGCTTTTTCCGGCGCCCGTTGGAAGAACAATCATGGCCGGCACCCGTTTTTTTTGAAAAAACTTGACGACGCTATTGACGGCTTGTTGTTGATAATCCCGGAGTTTATACATGGTGCCTAGAGTCTACAGTAGTTTTTTTAAGATCAAAAATGAAAAATTCACGATTTCTATTGTTTTCTAAAATATTTTTCTGTGAGCTCAGCTCGTAACAATCAAAAAGTTTGTTGCCTTTCAGCAGGAGTAATAATTTTTCGGAGTCACGGTGAGGCCCTAATATTAATCTTTGGGCCATCAAGAATTCGTTTTCAGCGATTTCGCATAGGATTTGATAAATTACAAAAGCGCCTACACCCGTTATGCAGACTGTTCCATAAACGGGCTGATTAACTTTTTGTCCGTGCTGTAATAGAAAGTGAGGTGAAGAGCTATTTTTTGCATCGAAAAGATATTTATAAAATAAAAATTTCAGCTTTTCAATAATTGTTGAAACGGGATCGACAAAATAGATATTTTTAAACTGCTGGCTTTTGTAAGCCGCTCCGCCTAAATAGCCATGATCACAGCAGAAGTCCCAGACATCATGGCCGGCAATTAAGTTATCGAAAACAAGTTGAAGTCGCGCTGAAAGACGAGTGATCATGGGCGGAGGTTATCATAAGTTCTTTATATCTGGTCAATTTAAAAACACGGCACGAAGTGCTTTGAGCCGTGTTTATTTTAGTATTAGTTTGTTTGAATTTTTTGGCGAACTATCGGATATAGTGCAAAGGAGGCACCAAAAACAATGTGTGCGGCCCAATCCCAAAACATTGGAACTTCGCGATTCCAAAAATCAACTCCATGTAGTGTATTCATGACCGCAGGAATTAATAAATAAGGTCCCACCATTGAAACAATGCCTATACCAAGGCCAAGTTTAAGGGCTGCTGCCATTGATTGAACCGAGAGCCTTTGAGCTAATAAACCAAAGATTGATCCCCAAAGTAGCGATGGACCTAATTGGTGAAGAATTAAGCCCGCTAGGATTGCGCCGAAGTTAAACCCATCTAATGCATTTTCGCCAAAAACAGTAGAACCTATAACCTGCACCGGGTATAAAAAATTCTTTCCTAAAAAAACGGCGAAAACTAGCATAACTACGACGGCCATAATAAGGCCTGCGATTTGACCGGTTAGAACTCCTGGCAGTAATGTAGCTTCTTTTGTGTTTGATGTCTGTTGATCGCGTGTATTTGATTTAATAACGGATTCCATAATTTCTCCTTTGTAAGTTGGGTTAATTGTTATTTGGTTTATTTCTTAGTCTTATCTTGCGCTTTTCTATTTAAATGGTAAATACTGTTTAAATTGTTTAAACTACATTAAGGAAGCCATTATGCGTGGATTGCATGCAAATCAGATAAAAATTTTAGATCATCTATTAGACCACCGAAGTGGGAGCACCCTTGAAGAGCTTTCAGATCTTCTTGGTGTCACCAAAACTGCAGTTAAAGATCATCTTAATAAAATTGAAGTTTTAGGTTATTTATCTTTTATTGATTCTAAAGGCGCAGTAGGAAGGCCGAAGAGGCGCTACATACTTTCTTCAGAGGGGCATGATGCTTTTCCTAAGCAGTATTCTTGGCTGTCAAATGTATTGCTTGAGTTATTATCACAGGATTTAGGTAAAGTTACTGTCGCGCGACTTATGGTGAAGTTGGCAGATAAAGTGGCTAAGTCTATGGAGCCTAAATTTCAAAATGCAAAATCATCACCGGAACTTTTGGCCAAAGTAACTGGAGTGTTAAATGAATTGGGTTATCGAGCCAGTCTTAAACAAAGTGATTTACGTAAAGGTGCCATTATCGAAGCGACTAACTGCGTGTATCACTCCGTTGCAAAAGAGCATCCGGAGTTATGTGGCTTCGATATACGATTTATAGAAAAAACTTCAGGAATGGATGTTAAGCTTGAAAGCTGCATTGCACGCGGTGGATCTGTTTGCAGGTTTTGCTTGAACAGAAAAACTAAAGAATAAAGCGTAGTTTCAGTAATAAACTTAATAGAGCCGATTACTGATCACAGTTTAAATTTTTTCCGGGATGCTTTTTATTATACTCCTTGATTAAGTCTGGAAATTCGCCCTCTGTTACACAAATTTGTAAGCCTTCATAAAAGTCACCATCTAACACGCATTTGCCTGGGCTTCCTGTGCGATCGGTTTGCTCTTCACACATATACTTTGTACAATTTTTTTCGGCCTGCTCGTAGAGAGCTTCACATAGAGTCATTGGCTTTTTTGGCATTTTTGCATTTGCTTGAAACCCTAAAACTGATAACGTCATAAATAAGATTATATTTTTCATTGGATTAATACCCCTTTTTTGTTTGCTTAGACATACTCTGAAATTATTAAAAATTCAGCTGTCATAATTTTTTACATATAAAAAATACACGATGTAATCTGGATAACTTGCTGCAAAATTCTTTAAAATTGATGTTTTAATCCGCCACTAGTGCATAATTTAAATATGCATTTAGAAGCCTTTAAAGCTCACTTTTGTTCGGATCCAGAGTTCATTCATTTTAATAATGCCGGCCAGTCCTTAATTCCCGATGTTAACAGGGATCTGGCTATAGCCTGGCTCGAACGTTTTTATAAAGAAGGGGCTTTTTGCTCTATGGAGGGCTGGGGGCAGACAGAAGTTACGCGTCAAAAGTTGGCAAAGTTTATCGGGGCTAAAACAAATGAAGTCGCTTTTTTTCAAACCACGGCATCTGCTCTTTCACAGGTGGCGGCCAGCATACCCCTAAAATCCGATGATGAAATTCTTATTTGGGATCAAGAGTATCCTTCTAATTTTTACCCTTGGAGAATCGCAGCCGAAAAGAATGGAGCCAAGCTTACACTGGTGGAATCAGAAAATTGGCAGACGCCAGCACAAAAAATATTGGATCGTGTAACGGCTAAAACTCGCGTGATCGCTGTTTCTTGGGTGCAGTTTCAGACTGGTTCAGTGACCGATTTAAGAATGTTATCTCAAGCTTTAAAGGGTTCTGGTATTTGGTTGGTGGCGGATGTTATTCAGGGTGTTGGCGTACGACCCTTTAATTTTCATGAATCTGGATTTGACGTGGTTTGTGGCGGAAGTCACAAGTGGCTTTGTTCTTCTTATGGAGCAAGTTTTATGGCGGTTAAAGAAGCGCGAATGATGGAGCTTGAGCCGCACGCATTCGGCGCCATGACTTTCGGCACGCCGGATACTGAAAAAAGTTTTGTGATACAACCTAAAGCAGATTCCAGTCGCTATGAACCAGGTTCAAAGTCAATGATTGAGGTTATTGCTATGGGTGAAAGTCTGGATCTGTTCACTCAATTTGGTATCGATAATATATTCAAAGAATCTTGTAGGTTGGGGATGCGTTTGCAGTCAGGGCTTAAAGAACTGAGTTTTGAAGTGATTTCTGATGGACCAATAATTAATTTTGTAACTAACGAAGCTCTGAAGCCGCAGACGAAATTACAAAGTATTATGAAAAATCTTGAAGACGCTAAAATAAGCTTCGCTAGGCGCGGACCGGGTGTCCGTCTTTCTTTACATGCCTACAATAAAGATTCGGAAGTTGATCGGATTTTAAATTTATTATGTTAAAACTTAATTTATCCGCATTTATATTTTTTTTGTATTTTAACTTGTCATACGCTCAAGACAAACCGGCTCCAACTGTTCTGAAAGAGGCTTTGACTACAGTTAAACCCGCAACACCCACGCCTCCTGCCACCCCAGTTGCACCTACAGCGGCGCCTGCAATATCCCCAGCCGTGCCGGAGGCTGGTGCAAGTCAAACTTCGCCTGTGCTTGAGCCAAGTGCAGCTAAATATGAAGAATATCAGTCTATCTGCAGAACGAATGACCATGATTTAGTGGCGGATTATTCTGAAGAACTGAAAGAAAAACGTATTAAACTTTTAAAAG
>JBBTEQ010000133.1:0-6443 GCA_038042235.1 Bdellovibrionota bacterium
CATTTTATTGTCATCAATAGTTTTTAAAAAACTGTTCCATTCTAAAAACTTGAGTTCAAAATCTATTCCGGCTTTCTTGCAGTCCTCTTTAATGATAGTCCACATTTTTTCAGATTCTTTTCTGGCGTAAATCATAGTTAATTTTAAATCTGTTTTTTGACCATTTACCTCTTTATCTAATACTCCATCTTTATTAGAGTCGACCCATCCCGCTTTTGTTAAAAGCTCTTTCGCTTTAGCCGGGTTGAACTCAATGGCTTTTACAGCAGCTGCTTGCTTAGAATTAACAGATACAGGTCCTGTAGCTAAATCATTCAGACCTTCATAGAACTTTTTATTCATTTCATTGCGATTTACCAAATGGGCAAACGCCAATCTAACACTTTTATCTTTCAACATAGGATCCAAAAAATTGAATCCTATATATCCATAAGATTTAGGCATTTGATTTTTGACAGCTTTTCCATAAAATTTGGGGGCATCATAAATAGGCTTAAATGGTTTTCCAGTCACAATTAAGTAATCATCAGCTCTTGATAAGTAGGCATAATCAAGCTCACCTTTTTTAAATTTCTCGACCATTACATTATTTTCTTTAGTAATTTTGAAATTTATAGTGTCAAAATTATAATAACCTTTTAATGAAGGCAACTTTGATCCATACCATTTGTCAAATTTTTTAACTACAATCATTTGACCTTTATCATATCTTTCAAACTTATAGGGTCCTGCTCCGACAGCCTCTTTTAACATCTTTACCGATTTATTAACATCACCATAAACTGATTTCGGAATAACACCTATTCCACAAAGTACGCTTAAATTTTTAAAATATTTTTCTTTAGCTGTAAATTTAATCTTATACTTATCCAGAACTTCAGCTTTGGTAATTCCATCAAAATATGGAACCATATTTAAGGCCTCGAGTTTAGGTTCGCGTATATGCTCTAATGAAAACTTAACATCTTCTGCCGTTATATTATCGCCATTATGAAAATACGCGTCCTGCCTAATGGTAAAGGTAAATTGCAGACCATCTTTTGATACTTCCCATTTTTCTGCAATTCATGGAACCCATTCCCAGCTGTTAAGATTACGTCAACAAAGTGAGTCTTGAACATAACCACCAAAATATGTATTAACGGTATCACCACCTTTTATTGGATGAAGATTTTCAGGCTCCATTTCAAAATGATAATTAAAAACTCCACCTTTAGGCGCTTTTGGATTGGCCTCAACGGCGTAAGCTGCAGTTGCAATTAAATTTGCTCCGACTAAAACTGCCAAAACATTAAATATAGTTCTTAAAAACATATCCATATTCTCCTTTAAAAAGTGAGTGCATTTTGTATCTTGTCATACAGGTTTTTTGCACTATGAAAAACATGATAGAAGTTAGCTGTTTATTCAACTTTTTAATGATGGCGCATCACGCAAAGACCATAGATTTATTGAGCTTTTTGCCACTCTTGCTGCAAACCTAGTTTGGCGATCCATCCACCTAAGTATTTATGGTCCAAAGAGGTTTCAGCAACAATCCCACGAGGGTCACCGTAAATCATCGCCGCTAACGAGCCTACAACCATATAATCGATTTTATTATTTTCTAAATTTCTTAATACTTCTACAAACGAATCAATATACTGCACCACTACCGACAGCCTCTTTCAATTGAAGCATAGGCCATCCAATTAAGCTCTTTTTCTGAGGCGTGGGGATTTTTTTTTCTGTAACTATTTTTTTTTGTTTCATAGGCCATAATAAACAAATCATTAACAATTTGCATTTTTTGTTGAATAGTTCGTTTAGTTTGCTTATTCATAGCTCTGTTATAGCCTAAACATCTATAATTTTCAAACAGATAGGATCTCAAATGAGTTCAGATAGTTCACAGAATAAAAAGTTTGATCCTACAACTACCATCTCATCTGAATTTGGAATTTTTGGCATTCCATTGACTGAAGCTGAGTGTAAATTAGTGCTATTGCCGGTTCCTTGGGAGGTTACAACCTCTTATGGCGTGGGCGCCTCAAACGGGCCGCGTATTATTCGCGAGGCCTCTGAGCAGATTGATCTTTTTGATTTTGAAACCAAAAACGCCTATGAAGCTGGCTATTTTATGAGAGAAATTTCTAATCAAGTACTGACAAAAAGTATCGAGTATAAAAAACTGGCACAAAAACTAATCAAACTTAAAACTGAGCAATCAACTGATGCAGCACAAATGACCAAACTTTTATCAGCAGTGAACGCGGCCTCTCAAGAGCTGACAAATTGGGTTTACCAGCAAACACAAGAAATTTTATCAGCAGGAAAATTATTTGGACTAGTTGGCGGCGACCACTCAACCCCGCTTGGCGCTATTCGGGCCATTAGCGAAAAACATTCTACTTTTGGAAAAAGTGACGTTGGTATTCTACATATTGATGCCCACTCCGACACACGCAAGGCCTATCAAGGCTTTGAACAGTCGCATGCCTCGATTATGTATAATGTGATGAACTTGCCACTGAAGCCTCTCAAGCTTGTGCAAGTTGGAATTCGCGATTTTTGCGAAGAAGAATATAATTTTATTGAATCACGAAGCGATATAAAAACTTTCTTTGATATGGGAGTTAAGCAGCGTCTATTAAAAGGCGAAACCTGGGCCTCTATAGCCTCTGATATCATTAATGAGCTTCCGCAGAAGGTTTATATATCCTTTGATATCGATGGCCTAGATCCGCGCTACTGCCCATCTACTGGCACTCCAGTGATTGGTGGACTTTCTACAGATGAAGTTTTCTTTTTATTTAATTTGCTGGCGCAATCAGGGCGCCAAATTGTTGGTTTTGATTTGAATGAAGTTTCTAACGGCGCAAGCGACCAGTCTTTAAATAATACTGAATCTGAATGGGATGGCAACGTGGGCGCTCGTATGCTTTACAAACTCTGTAATTGGAGCATTGTTACTAATAAGTAAACTATAGTTAGTTGTAATGTGTTATCTAGCGTAGCGTTTTTCAACAGATTCGCGAAGCTCGGCACCTTCGATGCTTAAACGCGTCCAAGGAATGGCTCTTAGTCTTTCAACCTCAATCAACTCTTCTGTTTCTTCACACACTCCAAAAGCGCCGCTTTCGATTCGGCCTAAAGCGCTTTCGATCTCGAATAACTGTGATCTTAATCTGTCATTTAAATTAAGCATTTCTTGCTCGGCCAAAAGACGCATTGTTTGATCTGCCTCGTCGCCGCCTTTTTCACCAAGGTCTAATTTCTCACGGGCCTCTTTAACTCTATTTAAAAGATCCATCTTAGTTTTTAATAGCTTTTCTCTGCATTCATTTACAAGTTTTTCTGTTAATTTTTCTTTAACAAACTTTAGCTTTGTAGTTTCAACATGCATACCTTTTGCCATATACCCTCCTGTTAGAGATCCTAAGCCTTACTTATCTAAGTTAGACTTATCGGCATTCCCTGCCCAAAACTTAAGTTCCAAATTGGAACCGCCTTATCTAATTGTATTATTGTATTTTTTGCAATAAAAAATCTTACAATAAATTAAATTTTATAAATTATTGAATTTACAGATGTATTTTTAGAACAGATGTTAGGTTGCGCCGCGTCTGAATCGCTAAAATCAAAGAAAATGCTTAAAAAGTGATTTGAACTTAAATTAAATTCAGGTGGCTGGCACTTATAAAATTTTTAGTTTATAAGATTTTATGCTTTTTAAAGCCAATATAATGCTTTTCATAATACTATTATCTGGTGCTTTACATGCCAAAATAAACTCAGGTTTATGGTCAGCAGGCTGTATGAAGGGTTTAATTAAAGAACAGACTTATCAAAACGACACAGACGTTAGTCTAGTTGAATACTTTCACCAAGATGCACAATGCCAAGATAAATCTTTTCAATTTCAAACTTCGGGATACGTCGTTTATAGCAACGAGCAAAATAACTTTATTAATTTTATTTATGAAAAAATTCAGCTCACAGTTTTTAAACAAAATGTAATCGATGATTTTAACTCCCGAAAAGTTTGTGGCTATAACAGTTGGGCTAAAGCTCAAGCCCAAAACATTACCGGACTTAAATGTGCTCTTTTTAATACAAGTAAAGAAGTCCAAATCCCAGAAGTTGCCGATCAAAAATTTGGTATTTACCAATTAGAAAATAATAAACTTTATTTCGGCAAATTGACACAGTCTTATGATGGCTCTGCGCCTGATAAAAGACCGCAACAGATCGATAAACTTACTGAATATATTTTTCAAAACTAGTTCGAATGTCGCCACTGAGGTAAGGCGTTAGCATGCGCATGATGTGACGCTTGGCTTTTTCAACTGTACGCTGATTAGGAGTTTGGTGATCCACAGTTTCAAAAAATAACATAAAACTATTTGAAGAAACAAACAAAAGCTCACCCACAAATTCCATCTCATTTTTAGATTTAATCGGTTGCATATATCCAGCGCGAACCCACTTCATATATAAAATTATCATAATGCGACTTAATTTTTTTAAATGAGCTCGCCATAACTTCGACAGTTCCGGATCTTTTTTTCTTAAAGCATAAAGTTCACGATGAAAAAACCTGTACTTCCAATAAAGTTCCAGATTTTTGTCGATAAAATTGACAAGTTCAATTTTTTCTTTTTTTTTGGCTAGCTTAGTTTGGGGCTTCCATATTAAAATGGTTTCATGGGCTAGCCTTTTGAATAGTTCTCGAGTGATTTGCTCTTTATTTTTGTAATGAAAATAAAGGTTGCCGGGGCTCATTTTAAGCTCGCGTGAGATGTCGTTAGTTGTAACTTCTGTTGCTGTATTGGCATTAAATAGCTCAAGGGCGCCTAATAGAATTCTATCTTTTGTTTTCATGCGTCCCTAATTTTATGTTCATAAATTTATAATAGATCCATCTAGAGGGCTTGAGTACTGTTTTTTATAATGTTATCCTAATGTTTTACTACAATAACAGAGTTAAACAAGGACGTATAACAATGTTTCAGGGACAACAATCCAAAACCAATATTAAATATAATAAAACACCTAAATATAATAAAACAGCGTTATGGTTGATTCTCCCTCTCGGGCTGCTAGCTAGTGCGACTGTGGCCTATAATAAACAAACACCGGCTAGCCTGGAATCTGAGTTTTCGGGAGACAACACCAGCGACAAAATCAGGTTTCGAAAAGTAGTTTCCAAGTCTATTTCTGATAAAATTTCACATAATATCTTTCCTACAGAAATCAGTTTAACCGATACAAATTTAAGAACTGTAGCTTCTGAAAAATCTCCGAAATATCGAATCAACTATACAATGCAAGCTGATCTTCAAAACCGCGCCAGCAGCCTTTTAAAAAGATATAAACCCGATTACGCTGCAATAGTTATGATGGATGCTAAAACTGGCGAAATATTAGCTATGTCGAGCTTTCAAAAAACCAAGCCCACAGGAACAAATTTAGCGATTAAGGCAACATATCCTGCAGCCAGCATTTTTAAAGTGATTACAGCCGCTACAGCTGTCGATAAAACGGGTATCAGCCCTAATCACCGCATTGCCTTTAATGGTGGAAACCACACGCTTTACAAAAAAAATGTGCTCTCAGAGCGTATCAATCGCTGGACCCGATTTATCAGCTTGAAAGACGCATTTGCGCGTTCGATTAATACTGCCTTCGGACGCTTAAGCTTAGAATCCATGGAGCCTCAGGATTTATCTGATTATGCTAATAAATTTTATTTTAATCAGGAAATTCCCTCAGATTTTAATGTCGAGAGCAGCGTGGCCAGCGTACCTGCTGAAAAAGGTTTTGCTTTAACCGAAGTCGCCTCTGGCTATAATCGCTTCAACACTCTTAGCCCGGTGCATGCAGCAATGATTGCTTCAACAATTGTCAATGATGGTCAAATGCCCTCTCCCTATATTGTTAAAAGCATAAAAAATGAAAATGATGAAACGATCTATACCGGCGAAGCTCTGAACCAAGGCCAAGTTATCACGGCCCAATCTGCTGAAAAAGTCAGGCAAATGATGGAGCAAACGGTGCTTACCGGAACCTCACGAAAAACATTCAAACGACTAGTACGAGATCGTAAATTCAAAGAAGTTGAAATGGGAGGAAAAACCGGGCATATGACCGGCACCAGCCCGAAAGGTCGTACGGATTGGTTTGTGGGCTATGCCTCAGACGATGAAAGTCGAATTGCCATTGCCACCATCACCGTAAATGTAAAAAAATGGACTGTTAAATCATCTGCGTTGGGTGAAATGATGTTTCGAGAATATTTTAAAAATAAAATCAATGCCCGCGAAGCAGCACTTAATGAATCTTTAGGAGTTGAGCCTCGTACTCGTAAAACCAGTAAATTAAAAAAACGGGGTTAAATTGAACCAAAATGCTTGGTTTTAGTTCTATCTAGACATAGTACATAGTACATAGTATACTATGTA
>JBBTEQ010000134.1:0-36337 GCA_038042235.1 Bdellovibrionota bacterium
AATTATAGCATATTGTAGCGGATTTTAACCTAAATTTAACAATAATTCTTATATTGATACTCTAAAATCTTGGCATGAAAAAAACACTAAAGTTCTATTTAAATCTAGTCGATAGGCTATCTAGCTAAATACTTTATAATAGCTGGAGGCTTTTGTGGTACGTGCATTTTCAATGCTCGCAATTTGTTTAATTTTAAGTAGCACACTTGTCGTTGGTTGTACCAGTGGATCTAGCGATTCACCCTCTATAATAGGCAGCATCTCTGATAACATTAAAGACATCATCAGCCCAGAAGACTCATCAGTTAATAAAGCCTCAGTTCAAATTTCAGAAATCCAGAAAGAACTAAATAAAGATAACACCTATGTCTTAACTGAAGATGATATCGCCACGCTTAAAGCTGAAAACCTCGTGGTGAATGAAAGCGAACTTAAAGCATGGGTGAAGTAATATGAAAAGTTTAACCATGCTATTTGCAACTCTGTTTTTAATGTTTACTCACGCAGAGGCAGATAATTCCCCATCGCAACGGGGGGGGGTACTAATTAATGTTTCAGCTGATAGAAAGGCCGTTAAAAGCGGTGATGTCGTAAAGTTTTCAGGTATCATTAAGGTTTTAGATAAAGACAAAGATCATGGTCATCATAAAGGCAAAGATGAAGATGATCATAAAAAAACTTTGCTGCAGATTTTTCAAAAAGACGGAGTGGGTATAGTCGGCACATTCCCGAGCGAAGCCGTGGATATTTCAAATAGTTTAGAATTAACCAGCACTGAAGAAGATGAAATTAAATTTTCTTTTACAGCTAGTAGCGTAAACGCAAACAGCGTTAATCAACTTTCAATTAAAGTTTTTAACAATCACAAAAATAAAGAACTGCTCATGCGCCTTGCGCAAATAAAAGCCAAAATAGATCGGCGCATTTTAGCTTTACAACAATTAAAACATAAATCAAAAAATGAAAACTGGTCCGCGGCAGCTATAGCATACATCAACAAAAAAACTGAAGTTTTAAATCAGCTCAGCCAGCAGATTCAAGATAATCTAAATAAAAATGAAAACCTGCTGGCAGAAAACCGCTATGCCCTGCAAGTGGATAATTTAACATCAAGTTCCAGCCAGATTTCTACAATTATGAATAAGTACCGCTTTGCTGTCACTTCAGAAATCGGTACGGCTATAGAGGGCACAAGCACAAAAATAAATGCTGCAGTAACTAATTTACGAAAAAGTAGCAGTGAAGATAATGATGATGACGATGATCTAAAAGCTGCGCAATTTGTGTTTAATGGCGTAGCGCTTTATACAAGCGCGGCGCAAAACTTAAGTAATGGCGAGAGTATTTCGTATACGTATACAATAGATAGACTATTGCCGATTAACAGCAACGAGTTTTCAGTGGCACTATATCATGTCGAAAAAAATAAATTAAAAAAACGTATCGGCTGGGTAGTGCAAAAAATACCAGTTGTGCCAGATACTATTAATCCCGGGTGGCTAGTAAGTTCTTCGCCAAGTTCAGTAAGCGGCACGCTGTATGTGCAAGCTTTAGATTATGTAAATTTACATGCACAAGACTTACTTGGAAGAATTGATGCGGGTTCATTTGTAGCAAATCTTACAGGTTCTTTAGTCAGCTCTGAAAACGTAAATCAAGATGTTAGCTTAAAATTTTCAAAACTTAAAATCGGTGATGGCTGGGAGTACGCTTTTTCGGGCGATTTAAATCCGCTTCAAGAGGGGCTTTATGCTTTAGAAGCGAATATAAAAGATTTATCAAAAAACGAAGCAAGTCCGCATAAAATTGATTTTAGAATTGATAGAACAGTGCCAAAGATTTCACTGGGTATTCCAAACAGTTCACTCACAAATCAATTAACCTATCAAGCGTCAATTGGAATTGAAGACTTAAGCCCGACAACAACAAAAGTCTATGTAAATGAAGTGCTGCAACTAATCACACCCAGCGTGTTTTTTACCACTACGTTAAATTTAAATAAAGAGGGCGCAAATTTAGTTAAGGTAGTAAGCGAAGACATGGCAGGGAACCTAACAATAAGCGATATCAAAACGATTATCAGAGATACTACGCCGCCGGTTTTAACTTTCGTTTCTCCAGTGCAGGGCGATCCGGTTGATGGTTTTTATTTTCAAGTCAGCCTTAGTGCAAACGAGCCTGTGGTTTCTGCAAAACTAAATGAGCAAGCCATTTTAATTTCAGGTGAAACCCAAAGCCTAGTTACTCAGTATTCAACTGTGGTCGAAGGCAACACAACATTAAATGTACAAGCAACAGATAAAGCGGGCAACATCGGTCAAAGTAGTATTACAGTTTTAGCAATATCAAGACCGCTAAATCAATCCCTGATTGGCCTTTACGTTGACGAGCCCAATAATAAAATAATTGTAAAGGGCGCAGTAGGCGCCACCAGACCTAATTATTCTGTAAATGTATCGAGAGGTTTTTTTAGTTCCGAAACTATAATTGCAGATAGTAAGGGTAGCTTTATGGTGTCGATGCAGCCTTCAACAGCATATAAAGTTAGCGTTTATGATGATCGTAAAAACGAAACTGTAAGTTACAGCTACGAACTAGATGCGGATAATGATATTATGCTTTCAGGTGTAGTCAGAGACACGGATGATTTTCCGTTAGTGCATGCCGAAGTTTCAATTACTGGCACCCCGCTTGTAACATATACTGACAGTAATGGCGTATTTTCATTTTTAAAATCTAATTTTCCGGGTAAAAAAATTACGGGTGATCAGCAACTTTTGATTGATGGCACAAATGTTATTTTATCGCCAGCGGCGACGCCCAGAAAATTTTCAAAAACGGCAGTTAGTATTACAATTGGGGTTCGGCAAAGTAATATTTTACAGACGCCGATTTACTTAGCGCCAACGTATTTAGATGGGACGGGTACGCTTATTACGGCTCAAGGCGGTGGCGTGGTAATTGATATCCATGCTTCAGGCGTTGCTTTAAATATTCCGGCGGGGGCTGCGCAGTTTCCGAATGGCGAAAGTGAAAGTGTAATAAGCCTACAAACCATACCTGCAGATCGCGCCACCATCAGCGTACCGAAATGGGCAAGGCCGAATACCGTGGTGGCTTTAGAGCCTTCGGGAACTACGTTTAGTGAGCCTGTTGAATTAACTCTGCCGAATGTGAATGAGTTTCCGCCGACAGCCGAACTTGTGGTTATGCTGATGAATTCAAAAACCGGTAGATGGGAAATCGGCGGAGCTGCGGCGATTACAAGAAATGGTCAGAGTATTGTAACAAAACCTAATCAGGGCATCAGACACTTTTCATTAGCCTATGCAACAATTATCGGACCGAATATTAGACAAATAGGCGCCCAAGATAGACCAGGCGCGGATACTTTTAATGGTGCCTTGAGTGCGCAAATTGAATTGCCATCATTCAAAGTTCTGGGGAGCTCCTTTGTTCCAAAGCTATTTTATAATAGTTCATGGGCAAAGCCTGCAGCACTAGTCACAAATTTATTTGATTTTTCTAACACCAAAGTTAGCGTAAATGCCCCAACTCAAGTAGGCTCAAGAGTAGAGTCTTATGATGTTGATTTGATAAATTGTAATTGGCAGATTAAATTTGAAACCAATGCAAATGCCTTTGACGATATTGAAAATCTACCATCGTATTGCTCAAAAGATCCAAAAACTTTTTATTCTAATATGCAATATGAAACTAAATATACAGATGTAAGCTCGCAAATTCAGCCGCAGCGGGTAGAAGCTAGTTTTAAAACCGGTACTGTCACAACTGAAAAAGAAGTCTTTAACAATATTCCACATATGGCGACGATTAGTTTTGGCGTTGAATTAAAAAAGGACATTGGATCAAGTAACTATTTTGATAGCGGCATTTACCCGTATCAAGCCCATTATGACATTTATTTTAAAGAGTTAGTGATGGGTACATATACGACAGAGTACTGGAATGAAACTATGGACGCTAAAACTACTGCGCCCGCCCAATTTGAGCAGTTATCACCTGAAAAAGTATTTGGTCAAGATCTAACAGATTCATTATTTGTACAAAATTACAGAAACTCAGAAGCGGGCACGGGCTGGAAAATTGGGGGCTTTCAAAAAATTGCAAACCCAAGCAGTAATAAAATAATGCTTGAAGAGTCTAATGGTGCAATATCTTCTTATGCTATAAATGATACCATTCAAACGGTGATCGATGTTGCTAGTCAGGGTGGCGAAATAAAAAATGGTGTAGCTTTAAATGCTTGGCCGAATATTGCAGTACCTTCGAGTCAAAATTCAAACGAGATATTTAATTTAGAATTTAGTTCAAGTGGTATTAATAAATCAAGTATTGGTACTAACTACGCCGTATCTGGGTATTTAAAAGGTTATGATTTTTATAATTATACAGAGCAAACAAATTGTCGTGCTGAATGGTTTTGCCAATCAAGAACTGGTTCACTTGAATTTTATAGAAATGCATGGACTTGTTTTATTGATAGTCAGACTTATTATCATGCTACTTATAACGGCTCAACATTTTATTGTCCTCCAACAATTGGTACTTATCGTGTTGTATTGCCCTTCCGTGGAACTAATCTTTGTGAAGTTCTCGATGGAGGGTCCTATCCAGCTAATTTCGGCACAGTTTGCGACAGCACCCCTAAGTCATCATGTTCAACACATACATCTAATTATGAAATAAAATCAAAACCAGTCAGCATGCTTAATTTAAATGGCCGGATCATTGGCGTTGATGCCAGTCGGCATTCGGTGTTTGACATGCAAAATGGTTCAGCTAACAGAGTTTTGGGAGCACAAGTATCTCCGCCGATATTTTTTAACAATTATCAAACTCAGAGTGAAACGCAGTCTGGTGCTATGAGTGCACATTGTAATAGTAACGGCGATTTTAATTGCAGCAGCCAAACCAGAACCCAAACTATGCTATCCGGTTCTAATCAATGCGGCACAATAGATCCTAACCCCAGCGAAGTACCATATAGCGGACACGATACTATTTCTAACGGCTTTCAAACCTTAAATGCACCTATGGCTATTATTGCAGGAGCAGGCGAGGACGCTGTGGTGATTGCAGATTATGGCTTTCATAAAGTGCGCTGGCTGAATACTGTAACTGGTGCAACCGGTGTTATTGCAGGTAACGGCCAAACAGGAGACATCGGCAATGGCGGCCCAGCATCCGAAGCGTCTATTAATCACCCAAAAGGTTTGGCGTATGACTCTATAGGGAATTTGTACATTTCAAGTGAAAGTGGTTATATAAGAAAAGTTGATACGAATGGTTACATTTCAACTATTTCGGGCGATCCCATTAACGGAGTGCTGGCAAATGAATCTAAGGCCCGTGAAGTTTATTTTAATAAACCCTATGGCTTAGTAATAGATCAATTAAATAATTATCTGTACGTGGCAGATACAGGAAATAATAGAGTGGTCAGAATTAATCTTAACACGAACCAAGCAACAACTGTTGCGGGTAATGGTGTAGCGGGTTCTCACGGTGATGGAAAGGCAGCTCTTGAAGCAAGTTTAAATGCACCTACTCAGTTGGGCTTAGATGAAAATAATAATTTATTAATTGCAGATAGTGGTAACAATAAAATTAGAAGAGTCACTTTTCAAAATAAAGAAGGTGCGATTTTGGCATTTTTGCCAACCGCTAAAGACCATTCCATTTTGCAACGAGTGGAGGATGGGACTTGGGTTAGAACTTATCGCGATGGCGGGCGAATTTATTTTAATAGTCTGGGTTATCAGATTTCTTCAGTGGATAATGCCAGTAGAATTGTTCAATACCAATACGACGGACAGAATAGATTAACCGAGATTAAAATGGCCAGCGGCGAGGCCTTAACCTATACTTATTCAGGGAATAGACTCTCAAGAATAACTGATCCGGCGGGTAGGGCCACTGAATTCAGTTATGATTTTTCTAACAATCTAAAAGCCGTTCATTATCCTGATCAAAGCAGTAAAAAGTTTGAATATAATTCTGACGGGCTAATGACGGCCGAGATAGATCAGAAAGATGCTAAGCGTGAATACTTATATAATGCGCACAGTAGACTTGAAAAGGTGCTGCTGCCTGAGTCGACCCCAGCAGTTGTACTAAAAGACAGCGGAAGTGAGAATTTAGATAATTTTAAAGATGCTGTAACAAAGCCACAACAGCTTGGAACCGGCACTGAAAAATTAAGTGAGAGCATTTCAGACCCCAGTGGAAATACAACTGTTTTAGCCAAAGATTTTCAAGGTTATATTTCAACAATTGTAGATGCCAGGGGTCGAAAAACCACAGTTAAGCGCGACATAGAAGGCCGAGCTATAGAAACCACCGATGTGGACGGTTCAATTACGCAAAGCACCTATGACCCCACTTATGGAGATATAATTAAAACCAGAAATGTAAGTTTAGATATTGAAACTCAGACTCAGTTTAATATATACGGCCAAGTGATTTCGCAGACTGATCCTTTTGGTAAAGTCAGTCAAAAACAATACGATGCAAAAAAGCAACTTATTAAAGAAATCGCGCCCGATGGAAAATACGCAAGTTATGAGTACAGCCCCATCGGCCTTGTTGTAAAAAAATCAGTTTATAGTGCCGCTAATGAACTAAAAAATCAGATCAGCTATGAGTACAATTCTAAAGGTCAGCTGGTAAAACAGACTGATTTTAATAATAAATTTTCAAGCTACACCTATGATTTAGCGGGAAACATTTTAACCAGCACTTCAAATATAAATGGCAATACGCAGTCTGTGACCAGCTACGAGTTTGATTCAATGAACAGGTTAAAAAAAGTTACTTCACCAAAAGCAGAAGTAACCGAGTATAGCTATTCGCCACTAGGGGAGTTGCTGCAAATAAAAGATCCAAATCAAAAAATAACGAGCTTTGAATATAATTTAAAAGGTCAACTAATTAAAAAAACGGATCCCGCAGGTTTGGTTTATGAAATGACTTATGATATTAACGGTAATCTTTTAACTGAAAAAGATCCGGCCAATCAATTAAAACAATACACCTATAACGAAGTAAATAAAATCACCAAAGTACAAACAGCTGATGATATTATTTTGTATAATTACAATATTAAAGACGAAGTTATTGGTCTTACAAATAATACAGCTGCAATTGATTATCAACGAGATCTAAAGCAAAGAATTACGCAAGAAGTTGTAACCGGGAATAGCCTTAATTATCCGGCTCATATGTTAAATGTTGAATACAATAAACTAGACCAGCGAACACTGCTACAAAGCAATTTTCAAAATATTTCTTATGAATTTAATCAAAGTAATGATCAGCTTTCAGGTATTAGCAGCTCAGCTACTGGAAATTATAATTTTTATTTTGATGATGCCAGTAGGCTTAGTGCAATTGTGAGACCCGGGTCTAGAACTGAATATACTTTTGATACAGGTTCAAGCTTAGAAAGAATTGCCCACATATCAAATAACGTAATAAAATCTTCGCACGAATACAGCTATGATTTAAGAAATTACATCACGCAAAAACGAAGCACGGCTGGGGTTTTAGATTACAGCTATGATTCTAACGGCCAGCTTATCAGCGCAAATAAAGCCGCAGACAACACTCAAAATGAATCCTTCACATACGATGCCCTTGGAAACAGGCTTACTTATAACGGCGTAGCCAGCACGTTTGATAATTCCGGGCAGCGCATTCAAGACGACGGACAATTTACTTACGTGTTTGATGCAAACGGCAACATCATTTATAAATCAAACAAACAAAATGGCATAAGCTACGCTTTTGAATACTCGGCTTTGAATCAACTTAAAAAAGCGACTGTAACTTCGAGTCCATTAGGTGGCACAGTACTTAAAGTTTTAGAATACAAATATGATCCAGCAGGAAGAAGAATTTTACGCCAGATTACGGATAATGTTGACAGCTCAAAATCAAAAACACAGAAATTTTTCTATGATGGCGATAATATTTTAGCTGAAGTTGATGCTATCAATAATTTAACTGTAAGCTATACGCACTCGCCGTTAAGAGCAGATGATGTGCTGGGGGCGAAGTTTACCAGTAGCGCGGTTACTAATGGGCTTGCGACTTCAGCAGGAAATGTTTATTACTTAAAAGATCATTTAAATACCGTCAACGAAATCACGAATGCCAGTGGTGAAATTATTCAGAAGATGGATTACTCAGCCTATGGGGTTTTGCGAAGTGTGAAAGACTCAACTGGCAATGAAGTTGGTTTTGAAAATGCGCCGGTGCGTAGTTCATTTACTTACACAGGGCGGGAATTTGAACCCGAGCTTGGGATGTATTATTACCGAGCGAGATATTACGATCCAAATTCAGGAAGGTTTTTGCAGCAAGATCCTGATCCGGGGAAACTCGCAAGCCCGAATACTTTTTTGAGTAAGTATATTTATGCTGCGAATAATCCAGCAATGCTTAGTGACCCGAGTGGGATGTCTTGGTTTACTGATGTGGTTGATGCGGTTCTTGGTGCACGTCATCAGGTCTTCGCAAATTTGGGTGCGGCATTTGATAATTTAGTTAAAGATAAAACTTTTCAAATAATAGCCGTGATTATAGCGGCGGCGCTTATTGGCCCTGCGGTGGCGGGATTATTTACCTTAACAGGTTGGACAGCTGTCGGGGTAAGCGCAGTTGTTGGTGGTCTTGTTGGCGGTATAAGTTATGTCGGCTTAGGTTTGGGTACGTTTGCCGAAGGCTTTGCGCTCGGGGCTTTGGCTGGGGGTTTAGCGGGCTATTCCGGTAAGTTATATGGCGGTAGTAATCCGATGTTTAATTTATATAACAGCACTGTCCAAGTACAGTTAGATTTAATAAAAAAATATGGCTGGGCTTATTTATATGATTTAAGTTTGCCTGGAACGCCGGGGCATCTGACTTGGGGCGGCTCTCTGCTTGTTTATATTATTTCACAATCAAAGAGACCAAAGAAGGATGAGAATGAATAAATTATATATTTTAAGTTTTTTTTATTTGTTTTTAACAAGCTGTTCGATTATGAAAATCGAAAGTATGCCTGATTCAGAAAAAGCTAGGCTCGTTCCTAGTGAGCTTAGCTGCGTGATAGAAAGAAAAATTGACTTTATTAGTCATCATCGTAGCTACAACATTTCTAGTAATACTACGAATAAAGAACCAGGTCTTTATAAAAAGCATTACAAGTTAATTAATCAGTATATTTTAGAGAATAGTCAAAATAATGAAATATGTAAAAATAAATATAGATTAGATATAGAAATAACTAATGGTACAGTAAAAGAAAATATAATATTAGGGGTTTTTAATATCATCACTTTAGGTATAATTCCTAACTGGAATAACGACGAAAACACAATGCGATTAATTTTTTATGATCAGAATGGTGATAAACGTATTTATGTGTCAAAAACTAATTATTCCAGCACAAGATCTATTCTATTTTTGCCGATTACTTTTTTCTTTACAAGCTCAGAGGTAGAGCTTGATTTAATAATGATTCCTTATCATCTGAATCATTTGGTTATGATGAAGGAGGAGAAGTTAGGCAATTTACTAGAAACTAAGCCATAGAATGACTATTGATGCAAACGGCAACATCATTTATAAATCAAACAAACAAAATGGCATAAGCTACGCTTTTGAATACTCGGCTTTGAATCAACTCAAAAAAGTCACGGTAACTTCGACACCGCTTAACGGAAATATCTTAAAAGTTTTAGAATATAAATACGATCCTGCGGGTAGAAGAATTTTACGTCAAGTGACAGATAATGTAGATTCAAGCAAATCCAAAACCCAGAAATACTATTTTGATGCCGAAAATATTATTGCAGAAATTGATGCCGAAAATAATTTAACTGCAAGCTACACGCACTCGCCGTTAGGTGCTGATGATGTACTGGGCGCGAAGTTTACAAGTAGCGCGGTCAGTAATGGGCTTGCGGCTTCAGCGGGTAATGTTTATTATTTAAAAGATCATTTAAACACTGTGAACGAAATTACAAATGCAAGCGGCGAGATCGTTCAGAAGATGGAATACTCTGCCTATGGTGTACTGAAGTCTGTGAAAGACTCAACTGGCAATGAAGTTGATTTTGCAGCAGCGCCTGTGCGAAGCTCGTTTACTTACACTGGCCGTGAATTTGAACCCGAGCTGAATATGTATTACTATCGCGCGCGGTATTATGATCCGAATACGGGGAGATTTTTACAGCAAGATCCAGATCCGGGGAAACTCGCCAGTCCAAATACTTTTTTGAGTAAGTATATTTATGCGGGAAATAATCCAGCAATGCTTAGTGACCCGAGTGGGATGTCCCTTTTTGGTGATATTTTTGAAGGTATAGGTAATGTCGTTGGTTCAATACTCAATGCTGGTAGTCAGGTTATTGCAAGTGTGGGAGCAGTATTTGACCAACTTATTAAAAATAAGGGAATTCAAACTCTTTTGACAGCCGTGTTGGCAGTAGTGGTAGTAGTGTTTTTGGGCATCGCAACGCCAGTTGTGGCTATTGCGGCGGCAATAGCTGGTCTTGCGGGTGCAGTTTTGTCAGGAGATGTCACCCCTGAGAGTTTCTTAAGGAATTTTGCCTTTAGTCTTGCTGTTGGGTTGACGCTTCCAGCCATTGGGTTTTCTTCTCCACTTATAGGTAATTCAATAATTGGAAGTGGCATAGCTTATGGAATTAGAAGTGCTGCCATTAGTATTTTATTACGACTACCAGGGAACTAATAATGAAGAAATTTTTAAAAATTATAGGACTAGCTGCGCTGATAAATTTAATATGTGCCTGTGCTGTCTTTAAAATTTCGCCTGAGATAAGAGACTCTCAGTATAAGTTTAAAGAAATGACCCCAGTTATGTTTAGTAAGTTGATTTTATTTAAAAACTTGAACTCTGGAAATGAGGAAAAAAATGAGGATACTGATAGCGGGGTACACAAGATCAATTATGAAGGGATGGCGGCAAACAGTGGTATAATCTTTTCGAACAATAATTCTCAATATGAACTTATTTTGAGTATCACAGATGCTTCAAATTTTAATTTTACAACTAAGGATTATCTTAGATCATTTCCATATTCACTTTGGGCAACATTGAGCGCGTTAAGTTTAGGGATAATTCCCACGCGCGTTCATCACAAAGTATCTATCAAAGCATCAATTAAAAATTTTTCAACTAATAGATATGTAGATATTCAAGAAGAGGTAGCCTATGATTTATGGGTTAGTATAATATTTGCATTCAAGGGCAATCTTAAAACTGCCCCGTCAATTTTAAATGATGTTGTTGAAGCCGCGGTATCGAGTATTTTTATTAGAATTAAGGAAAATATAGATCAAAAAAATATATAAAATCGATGGATATAATATTTTACGATTTAAGAAATTACATCACACAAAAACGAAGCACCGCTGGGGTTTTGGATTATAGTTATGATTCTAACGGGCAGTTGCTAAGTGCTAACAAAGCTAAAGATGCATCTCAAAATGAATCTTTCAGTTACGATGCCTTGGGTAACAGGCTTACATATAATGGCGCTACCAGTACGTTTGATAATTCTGGACAGCGCATTCAAGATGATGGACAATTTACTTACGTGTTTGATGCAAACGGTAACATTATTTATAAATCGAACAAACAAAATGGCATAAGCTACGCTTTTGAATACTCGGCTTTGAATCAACTTAAAAAAGCGACTGTTACTTCAACACCACTTAACGGAAATATCTTAAAAGTTTTAGAATACAAATATGATCCAGCAGGAAGAAGAATTTTGCGTCAGGTAACAGATAATGTTAATCCGCAAAAATCGAGTTCAAAAAAATATTATTACGACGGGGAAAATATTATTGCAGAAATTGATGCCGAAAATAATTTAACCGCCAGCTACACGCACTCGCCATTAGGTGCTGATGATGTACTGGGAGCGAAGTTTACAACTGCAGGGGTTAGTCAAGGGCTTGCGGCTTCAGCGGGTAATTTTTATTATTTAAAAGATCATTTAAATACCATCAACGAAATTACAAATACCAACGGCGAGATAGTTCAGAAGATGGAATACAGTGCATATGGGGTTTTGCGATCCGTGAAAGATTCAAGCGGTAGCGAAGTTGATTTTGCGGCAGCGCCAGTGCGCAGTTCGTTTACTTACACAGGTCGGGAATTTGAACCCGAGCTGAATATGTATTACTATCGCGCACGGTATTATGATCCGAATACGGGGAGATTTTTACAGCAAGATCCTGATCCGGGGAAACTCGCAAGCCCGAATACTTTTTTGAGTAAGTATATTTATGCTGCGAATAATCCGGGGATGTTTGGGGATCCGAGTGGGCAGTCATGGCTGAGTGATGTATTTGATGCTGTTGTAAGTGCAGGCCACGATTATATTGCGAATGTAGGTGCGGCATTTGATAATTTAGTTAAAGATAAAACTTTTCAAATAATATGCGTGATTATAGCGGCGGCATTCATTGGTCCTGCAGCAGCTGGTTTTTTTGGGGCTACTGGCTGGGCAGGTGTAACTGTAAGTGCTGTTGCAGGCGGTTTAGTTGGAGGGATAAGTTATGTTGGGTTGGGGTTGGGTTCATTTGCGGAAGGTTTTGCGCTCGGGGCTTTGGCAGGAGGTATTAGTTATTATGCTCAATATGGAGTAACGGGTAGCACAGGGACTTTAGCGTCACAAAGTGATTGCGCGATGATGCAACTGGCTGGATCTACTGCTTCAAGTATTGGTTTAGTTGGGCTTATGGCACCTCACCCTGTAGTTAAAGGTGTGGCTGCTGCATTAGGTCTTGTTGTGGATATAATGGCAGTTAATTTTGCTCTAGGCTGCGGCGGGATGAATGCAGCAAAGCTTGCAAGTTTAAAATTGCCAGTATCAATACCAATAAATGATGAGATAAATCAGAGCCCCTCTAAGGCAATGGTAAGAAAAGAGGGGCCTGCTTATACTACATATCAATGTGTAATACATGACAGGGGCTAAGTTGATAAATGGGCTATTTTATAAATTAGAATTATTTATTAGCGCCCAGATGTATAGGAAATAATATGAATATCAAAAATTTGTTTTCTAAAATCCAATTTCAAGAATTATTTTTAAAAGTCTATTTGCCATCAAAATCGGTTGAAGATCAGGCTCTATTAAATTTAATTGCAGAAAAGATTAAAAAATTTGGACTTACGCCATCTAAAATAGATGTTTTTAAAACCAAAAGAAAAATTCACGGATTATGTCAAATTGTGTTGGTAGGTGATATTAGAGCTCAACAAGATGTCAAGATAATTATTTCTGAAGATTTAATCCATAATGTTTTTGATTTGGAGCTTGAAGGTCAACTCGCTATTGCATTTGCACTACCACCAATTTTTTACGCAAGAAAGTATATATATATTCACTTAGTGAATGCCTTTCTTTTTATTTCAAACTTTGTAATACTAAGTTGCCTTCTTAGGAGTTTGCCATTCGAGGTTCGTTTTTTATTTCTTCTCTTTGATATTGCAATTAATTTGATGTCTTTTGTTGCAGGCATATTTATATTCCATGGGTTTAGTCATTTAGGTATCTACATTTCTGCAATGAGACGTTTTAATATGCAACCTGAAGCACGTAACTTCTTGAAAGATAATATTATTAAAAAATATGCTAAATTTTCAATTCCGCTTTCAATATTAATATCGTTGAATTTCATATCGCCAAATCAAATCCGGAAATTTAAAGAAATGTTGCATGATGAGACTGAATTTGATTTCTTATATATGCTAAATTTTTTTTTAAAGACTCCAATTATTTTAATTAATGTCGTTACAATGCTGATCGCTATTGTGGTTAGTTTATGCGAATAACCGCCTAATTAATATTTTTTCAATGTTAATTGTTATAGTGATTTTTTTATTTAAATGATTGGCAAGTGAAGGACTTTGATGAAAATTAAAAATTTATTTTTTTTCAATAAACTCATAGCATTTTTTATTAAATTTCTTATTCCCATAAAGCCAATTAAAGACGAGGCTGTTTTAAATTTATTGAATGAGAAAATAAAAAAATTTGGACTTACGCCGTCTAAAATAGGGTTTTTACGAGGAAAAAGTGAAATTAAAGGTTTAAGCCAAATAATAGTTGTAGGTGATGTTAGAGTAAAAAATGAAATTGTAATTGTTATCTTCGAAAAATTATTTCATGAAATTTCTGATCTTGAATTAGAGGCTCACCTTGCGATTGCGATTGCTGAATCTCAATATGCATACCAAGCGAGATATAATTCTATTAATGCAATGCCACCACTTCTTATATTTTTAAATCTTACTATACTGCCAGTGACCTATCCGTATATTATAGCTAAGCATTTTATCTTGTTCAACTTAGTTTTTTATATATTTGTTTGGGCAAGTTTTTTTACACTTGATCGGTTAAAAAAAATTGGCACTTATGTCACGACAATACGTAGTTTTAACATTAAGTTAGAAATGCTTGTTTTATTGAAAGATGATTATATAAAAAGAGCTGCTGAATTCCCAATCTTTGTGCCCATATTAACATGGTTTAAGTTTATGTCGCCAAAGCAAATTCAGAAACTAAAAAAAATTGTTGAAGATGAGACTGAAATTGATTTCCTCTACATGGTAAAAGCTTTCTTTAAGAACCCGATTATTTTAATGAACATTCTTGCAATAATAGGCGCTGTGATTATTAGCCCAACAAGACCTTCCTTTAAAAAAAATACTGACGGCACAATTGGCTATGTGATTCAAGATCTTTCATCTAAAGATAACTTTCGTGTGATCGTTCAACTTCCCGCTGAAACACCTGAAAAATATACTCATGACTATGGATCTCGTGCCGCTGGAGAAGAGTGCGTGGAAAGAGGATTTCAGTTTTTTGATGTTGGCAAATTAGCACCCTCCGCTTTTGAAGGATTTTGCTTTACAGATTCGACTCGTAAATCTTTAACAATCACATTTCAAATGAACGGCCTCGCAAGTTCGCCTCAACGCTTTATAATTGAAGGCCTAAATAGCAAAAAAAATACTCAGCTTCAAGTTAACGACGAAGTTCTTTCTATTGCTAATGAAATTCCAACTTCTATCGCTCACGTCAAGTCCTTGGTGTTTATCGCTTCTTCCAATAAACGGACCTCACTGCCAGTTAAAGTTATGAGACAGGGCAAGGAAGTAACTGTAACTGAACCTATTGTAGACCTTAAAAATGGAGCATTTGGAGAATCTTATTTAGAAGATTTACGCAGCCTACACTAACTAAAATCCTTCACATTAATCGAGTACTTCCGAATTTTTCTGAGTAGTGTATTCTTAGGAATATTGGCCTGAGCTACAGTCTGATTAATTTTTCCCTTGTTAGCCTTCAGGGCACTCATAATAAAATCTTTTTCAGCCTGTTCTTTAAAAAGTTCAAAGTTTAAAGGTTCTGTGGATAATGGTTTTGCTACAGTAGACGAGGTGCTGCTAGCTGATAAGCTAATGCCCGCAGAGGCTTTAATCTGATCAGGCAGGCTTGATTTTGTCATGATAGATGAGGATTCAACTATAAACGCCCTTTCGATAATATTTTCCAGCTCACGAATATTACCCGGCCAGCGGTATTTTTTCATTAGTTCCATACATTCGGGCTCAATTGAGCTGATGTTCTTACTATGTTCTTTTGAAAATTTCTGTAAAAAACTCATCGCGAGTACCAGTATGTCGTCAGGCCTTTCGCGAAGTGGTGGTAAGAAGATCGGCATAACATTAAGTCTGTAAAATAAATCTTCCCGAAATTCGCCAGTTTCCATCATTTTTTCAAGATTGCGATTGGTAGCAGCGATGATACGGGCATTTGTTTTAACTTCACGGTTACTGCCCACAGGCGTGAATTTTTTTTCTTGCAGGGCTCTTAAAATTTTTACCTGCATTTCAGGTTTAAGTTCGCCGATTTCATCTAAAAATAAGGTGCCGTTGTTGGCCAGTTGAAATTTTCCTATTTTCCTTTCAATAGCTCCCGTAAAAGCGCCTTTTTCATGACCGAAAAACTCACTTTCCATCAGGTTTTCAGGTATGGCTCCGCAGTTAATGGCAACAAAAGTTCCACTTTTTCGAGGAGAGTTAAAGTGAATAGCACGGGCCACAAGTTCTTTTCCCGTACCGTTTTCACCGCGGATAAGAACAGTGGTTTCAACTTTACATAATTTGTAGATGAGGCCAAAGACCTCTTTCATTTTAGTATTATTTCCGACAATTTCACTTTCGATGTCGTCATCAAAAATTGGATTTGAAGCAGTTAGGTTAGAAATCATTTCGTGGGCTTCAAGACTTTTTCTGACAATATCTGTTAGTTTTTCGGGGCTGACCGGTTTTTCAACGTAGTCATAGGCACCTTCTTTAATGGCAATGACCGCATCATTTAAATTAGAATGTGCGGTCATAATAACAACAAAAGTTCTGGGGTCATGCTCTTTGATTTCTTTCAGCGCATCAAGCCCGTTCATTTCGGGCATTCTGACATCCATTAGAATAAGATCAAAAGGGTGTGCCTTAACTTTTGTAAGGGCCTCTTGGCCATTGCTGGCCTCTTCGATTTGAAAATCAATTTGCAGGTTGGTATTTTGTAAAATTGAAGCTACCGATTTTCTTAGCTCGGCTTCATCATCAACAATCAGGGTTTTTAATTTTATCATATAGTCCTTTTTTTGCATTATTTTTAAAGGTTTAGGTTGTTTCTATGGGAAGCCTTACAAAAAACGTAGTGCCTTTGCCCAGTTCCGATTTCATCGAGATATGTCCGCCATGCAGTTCAATAAAATATTTCACTAAATATAATCCTAACCCAGTACCCTTGGTTTTGTAATCCTGAGATTTACCTCTGGCGAATTTTTTCCATACTATTTCTTGATCCTCCGGTGCAATTCCTTCCCCGCTGTCAGAAATTTCAATGCAGATTTCGCTATCTGTTTCATAAGATCTGACCATGACTTTTCCTGACGCATTGGTGTACTTGATGGCATTCTCAATGATATTCAAAAAAACTTCGGTCATCAAGGTGACATCAATTTCTATTAAAAACATGGGTTCCAGACTCAGCTTCAGCTCGATTTTTTTAGAGCTCGCCAGCGGCCCTAGTCGCTCTGCGACATTTTCGATGATACCGTTAATATCTGCAGTCTCTTTTAAAATTTTAAAGTCTCGAGACTCCACTCTTAATACTTTCAAAATCGACTGAATATAACGATTAAGTTCTTCTGAGTAATCTTTTAGGCTGGTTAGATCTGTCTGCAATTCTGGAGTTAGCGGGCCCTGTGTCAGCACACGGTCTAAGACCGCCTGAATTTTTGCGATTGGAGTTTTTAGATCATGACTGATCAGGCTGATAAAATTATTTTTAAGCTGTTCAAGTTCAGCAAGACTGCTTTGTTGTTGTTGAAGTTGGGCGTGGGCGCGTTCCATCTTAAGGGCCTGGTGGCCGATAAATAAAACCCAGACAAATACAAATAAACTGACCGAGCTAAGAATCGGTATCCAAATATAAAAACTGTCAAATACCCAAGCTGAAAATGCCGAGGTCAATGTGGCGAGCCAAATAAAAAATACTAAAGCCACGGCCTGGGGATAATTAGTAATAATCAGAATTGCGATGAGAGTTAAGAGCAAAAGAAACAGGGAATATGTAAAAGCTCCGAATTTTTTAATAAAACTATTTGAATATAAATTCTCGGTGACCATGGCCCAGAATTCATGACGGGATAGCAGGCCGATCGGAGTTTGAATCTGAGAATTAGTTGATTTTTCTGCACCGATGAGAATGATTTTATTTTTGAAATAATTTTTGGGCAGATTTCCGCTTAATACATCAGAAAATAATATTTCGGTAAATTGTCCGCGCCCTTTGTAATTTATTATTGGCAGGCTTGTTGAGGTTGATTTTGACCGCGTGCTCAGAGCTAGGCGCTGAGCAAGATTCGGAAGCTGATCCGGAGTTAAGAAAAGTCTTCGCACGATGCCATCATCGTCTTTTAAAGTGTCGATGTTTGCAATGTTAGATTTGTTAGCCAGGGAAGCTATCGGCAGTGAGAGTTTTTCAGGTTCATTTGAATTGGCTGCCCAAATAATCCGTGGATTTTTGAAAATAGCACTTTGTGAATCAGTCAGACGTAAGTCCCCAATATTGTTTCCGAAATATAAGGTTATGCCGATCTTGGCAGGATTTTGTTTAAGTAGAGTATCAAGGAGTTCCTTCCACAGCTCAGCATCCCAGTAAAAACTGTCACTTAAGTCAGATAGTTCGTTGGTATTGATCAGGTTTCGGGTCTTTACATCATATCTTTTAGAAAAATCATAGGTTTTAAAAGTTATTAATACGATGTCCTGAGAGATCTTTTGTTCCCCCCGAAGTTGAAATCTATTGTCATAATTGCCATTTTCGTCGAATTTCAGAAAAAACATCGCAAAAATCCAGCAAAGCAGAGCTCTAAGTAAAAATCCGCGCCTTTGCTGTATCCAGCGCGTCCAAATGGGCAGTCTAAGTAGTGATTTTTTCACGCAATGCAAAAATAACGAATTTCTGTCGTTATTTCAACTGGTTAATAGTTAAAATAAGATATGGAATGGATTAAATCTCAAGAGCAGGCGATACCTCACTTTAAATCATCAGTATTGACTATAGGCAACTTTGACGGAGTCCACTTAGGGCACCAAAAGCTATTAAAAACGCTGGTGCAGGTTGCGCGAGAAAATAATACAGTATCAGTAGCCTGTACTTTTAGGCCTCATCCCAGAACAATACTTAAACCAAATGAACCTTATCATAGAATGTTTGATCATCGAGATCAGGCCGAAATTATGCATAAAATCGGATTGTCCTACTTAGTTGAAGAAAAATTCAGTAAGGATTTTTCTTTAATGAGCGCGGAAGAATTTTTAACAAGTTATATTATGAAAATATATAGGCCTGTTCATCTTGTGGTGGGTTATGATTTCAGTTTCGGTAAATCAAGAGATGGAAATATTGAGTATCTTAAAAAATATTGTGTTGAAAGTGGAATTGGCTTAACTGTAGTTGAAGCCTGTGAAATAAACGGACAGGTCGTATCTTCATCCCGTATTAGAAGTTTTCTTGAACACGGCGAGCTTGATAAAGCCTGCGAGTTTTTGGGGCGCCCTTACTATTTGCGCGGTCCGATTCGCGTCGGCTATAAAAGGGGGCGTAGTATTGGTACTCCAACTGCTAATATCAGCCCTGAAATTGAATTTGTACCTCGTAAAGGTGTTTATTTTACCTGGGCTTATTTGGCTGACAAAAAATTTCCTTCAATCACTAATATCGGTTTTAACCCTACTTTTGAAAATTCTGACTCTTATCTTAAAGTTGAAACTCATATTTTTAATTTTGATGAAGACATCTATGGAGAACATTTAAAAATAGAACTGGCCAAGTTTCATCGTGATGAGATTAAATTTAATTCCATAGAGGTACTTAAGCAGCAAATACTTAACGATATAACTTTGGCAAAAAATTTTTTTAATACAGAATGCAATACTAAGTGCGGTATTGAGTGAAATATAAACTTTACAGTTACTTTAATGATAAGATCAAGCGTATAGCGGAGCAGTCGCAAGCGCTTACTCAGTTTGAGCTACAAGAACCAAATGAAGACTCAATCACAGATTTATTAAAAAGAAAATACAATGTTATTGAATTCGATGGTGCACGATACAAAGATTTTATGCCTTTTGTAAAAGCCGTCGACTGGAAAACAAACTCAATAGGAACTGCTGATTGTATTTTGCTTACGGATAATGCGTATAAACCATATAATATATTGGCTGAATCCATTGCGAGTATTCTGAAAAAAAATGTTGCGCGGGTGAATTCGCAATTACCAGTTATTATAATCGGCGATGTACATTTTGTTATGAGTGTGGCATCCAAACTGGCGCTCAGTGGGTTTATTAAGATTGTGGTTTCACTTGTTGTTTCGGCAAGTGATTCTGAAGAGTCTATTTTAAGGGAATTTGAGCGTAAGATTAGATCCTTTGTTTTTAATTTGGATTTGAAAATTATTCCGATTAGTGAACTGACCTCGGCCGATCAGGCTGGTTTTTTACTGATTTCTAATTTTAAAAGGGAACAAAATAAGGATGCATACGATTTACTGGTTTATTTTAATTTTTTATCAGAAGGAGCAAGTTTTTTTGATTGCAACTCGATAGAAGACAGTTATTTAGTGGATGACGCTCGAAAAGCCGATATTTTTGTTATTGATGAAGTCGAGATTCTTGAAAATAAGTACAATAACCTATTAGAATTATTGAAAAACCATTCTTTGGTCTAGTTACAAAAAACGTCACAGTTACTAAAATAAACACATGCTTCCGAATAAGTTGGGCGAAATTTTAGTTAAGCAGGGAATGTTGCGTCCGGACCAACTTCAAAATGCAATTGTGGAAATGCAAAAAAATAAAGGTAGGCTTGGTCCTACTTTAGTAAATCTTGGCGTGCTAAAAGATAATCAAATTTTACGCGCTCTTGAAAAACAATATGCATTACCCGGAGTGGACGTAGCGCAATTTGATATTGATCAAGCAATAACAACAATTGTAAGTCGGGATTTTTGTGAAAAACATTGTGTTATTCCGCTATCGAAAGCCGGAACAACGTTAGTCGTTGCCTTTACGGATCCAAGTAATTTACAGGTGCGTGATGACCTTCGTTATTTAAGTAAGTGTAAAATTCAGCCGGTTGTTGCAACCGAATCGGCTATCCTGCAGGCCATTGATAAATATTACTCGATGGCCGCAACTGATCTGATTTCAAAGAGTGATCAGGGTGAGCAGGATACTCAGATAATGACGACGACTTCAACTGTTGAAGTGGGCGCTACTGATGCCACCGATGCGCCAGTGGTAAAATTTGTTAATGGTATTTTACTTGAAGCTATAAAAAAAAGAGTTTCAGATATTCATTTTGAAATCTATGAAAAAAAATATCGGGTCAGGTTCAGGATAGACGGTAACCTTGTTGAAGCGGCCGCGCCTCCTGCATCCACAGGGCCCGCAATCAGTTCGCGGATTAAAATAATGTCAAAGATGGATATTGCCGAAAAGCGAAGACCACAGGATGGGCGTCTGAAGATTATTTTGAATAAAGAAAATCGCGAGATGGATTTTCGTGTTAGTGCTATTCCGACCATGTGGGGCGAAAAGATTGTTATGCGCTTATTAGATAAATCTAATTTGCAGCTGGACATGACTAAACTTGGTTTTGAACCAGAAGATTTAAAAATATTTAAGAATATGATTAATGCACCTCAGGGAATGGTGCTAATAACCGGGCCTACCGGTTCTGGTAAGACGACCACAATTTATTCTGCTTTGGCCGAATTAAATAAACCCGATGTCAATATTAGTACGGCAGAAGATCCAATTGAATTTAACTTAGAGGGTATTAATCAGGTTCAAATGAATGCTGAAATTGATTTAACGTTCTCAAATGCACTCAGATCATTTTTACGACAAGATCCGGATATTATTATGGTCGGGGAGATTCGAGATCTTGAAACAGCAGAAATTTCATTCAAGGCTGCATCAACTGGACATATGGTGGTCAGCACGCTTCATACAAATGATGCCCCAAGTACTGTTGTTCGTTTAACAGAAATGGGTGTTCCTGCCTATTTGATCACTTCAACTTTGAATTTAATTGTCGCGCAACGACTGGTAGGAAAAATATGTCAATCCTGCAAGGAGATAGTTAAGGTGCCGGACGCAACATTATTGAACCTTGGCGTGTCTCAGCAAGATATTCCAAAGTATCAGGTACATAAAGCGAATGGCTGCGTCAACTGTAACAATACCGGAATAAAAGGGCGTCTGGCGATATATGAATTAATGCCAATGACCGAACCAATTAAAGAAGCTGTGCTTCGTGGTGCCGGCAGCGCCGAGCTGCGTTCGCTATGTGCTAAACTTGGTATGAGAACTCTTAGACGAAGTGCTTTATTAAAATTGGCTAATGGATTAACCACCATTGAAGAAGTTATTAATTCATCAGTAAGGGATAATGTATGATAGAAAGCCTGCTCGATCAATCTGTGTTTAAAAATGGTCACGAGGTTTCATTTATTTTGCATAATAAAGTTTTATCGAAATCGGGGCGCGATTGGAGCGAGATAAAAGGTGAACCATTATCGATTGCAGACTGGGAAGACTTAAAAGATCTCTGTTTGCTGGGCAATGAAAAAGTTCAGCTTGAAACTAAGGGGTTTGTCAGCGGTCTATATGAATCTAAAAAAAATAACTGGAAATTTTCTTTTATTGAAAAAAAAGAATGCTTCAGAGCTCATTTAAGCCTGATCAAAGCGCCAAGTGAAACCTTATCGCAAATTGAGAGTCCGTTATTCTGGGATGCTGTTAAAAAAGAAAAGGGTATATTTATTGTAGCCGGCGAAAGAAGACAGGGAAAGACTTCGCTTTTGCAAGAAATTATCGTCAATGATCAAAAAAACAGATTGTCATTAGTGGGAGTACATTCATCCACACAAAATCTGAATTGGCCGGATATTGAATCTGTGGTTCAGTTGGGTACAGATACTCTTGACCTAGATTTTAATCATATAATTTATGAGGGAATCGAGCGTGTCATTGTAGACACAAATTTTATTAAAAATTGGAAAAAATGGATTGAGATAGCTGAACAGGGACAATGCGTAATTATTTCATTAAGTACTAACTCAATCAGCACGATATTAAACAAGTTGACCTCTGAATTAGACCTTAGCAGCAGTCACAGATTATTTAATAATTTAAACGGCATTGTGGTGCAAAAATTGGTCGGAATTAACTATCATCCCTGTAGTGAAATTTTAGTATTCAAAGAAAATCAAAGAGCCATTATGTATGATTTCGTAAATAACAAAACTGTTTCTAGAATGAATTTGCAGGATGAATTTAAAGATTTTTATCAGTCACTGAATCAGTCCATAATCCAAAAATTAATTCGTAGAAAAATCGATGTACAGGCGGCTTTTGAGGCCTCGGATGACCCGGAATCTTTGGATGCCAGTTTAAAAAGAATGGGGCTCTAAATGGCAAATTATCACTTTCACGCACGAACGATTACAGGAACTATTGTTAAAGGCAGAATTACAGCAACAGATGAACCAGACGCAAAAGTAAAATTAAGAGCCAAGCAACTTATTGTCATAGGTCTGAAGTTGTCTGCTGCCGACGAGGTAATTGGTAGCAAGTTTGAGCAAGTTGTTCAGAAATTGTTGGCGCCAAGAATTGAATCTAAAGAACTTAAGATATTCACTCGGCAATTTTCAACCTTGATCAACGCAGGTATTGCCATTGCAGATGCCATAAAAATACTCTCTGAAGGACCAGTGAGCAAATTACTTAAAGAAACCCTGATACAAATTCGAGGCTCTATCGATTCGGGACGCAGGCTTTCAGAATCAATGATGAAACATGATCGTGTATTTGATGGACTTTACTGCAATATGATTAAAGCCGGTGAAGAGGCCGGTATCATTGATACTATTTTAATGCGTTTATCAACGTATATTGAAAAAAATGAAAAAACTAAAGGCCAAGTTAAAAGCGCGTTGATGATGCCCGCTTTAATTATGATCGTTGCTTTTGCTGTTATTACAGGAATTATTGTTTTTATAATTCCTAAATTTCAGGAATTTTATGCGGGCTCAGGAAAGGCTTTACCGGCCTTGACTCAGATGATTATTGATCTATCGCATTTAGTAAGAAGCAAATGGTATGTATTTATTCTTAGCTTTGGTGGAACATTCGCCGCAGTCAGCTATTATTTAAGTACGGAAAATGGGAAAAGAAATCTAGATATTTTTTTGATTGGTGCTCCAATTTTTGGTCCGGTCGTGCAAAAATCTAGTGTTGCAAGAATGACAAGAACGCTATCAACTTTGTTATCTTCGGGTGTTGGGCTGATCGAAGCCGTCGATATAGCTTCACGCACCTCTGGAAACTATGTTATTGAAAAAGCACTGAGGGATTGCAAAGAATCCGTAATGGCCGGTAAGCCTTTTTATGTACCCCTATCACGACAAAAACATATTCCTCCTATGGTATCGCAAATGGTTGCGATTGGTGAGCAATCGGGTTCTATGGATAACATGCTAGCTAAAGTAGCCGATTTTTATGAAGAAGATGTGGAAAATGCTGTAAAAGGTATGACCTCACTGATTGAACCTCTGATGATGGTTTTTCTTGGCGGGCTAATAGCCGTGATTCTGGTTGCTATGTATTTACCGATCTTCAATCTTGGAGACACAATTGGTGGCTAGGAAGATGATTTGAGAGCTATTACCAGCTTCAGTTTTTTGAATGATACAAATTCAAGGCGTGTAATACGCCTTGTTATGGTAACGGTTTATTTTGTGCTCTTTCAACTTTTAATTTTTCTGCAAAAGCCATTTTTGCAGTTTGATTTTATTATGGGATTTTATTTGGCTTTCAGTGGACTGTTTGCACATCATCTTTATAGTCTGTTTAAATATGATCCAAGTGGTGTTCTCAAGCAAAATGCACTGTATTCTTACCTCTTTGATTTTTTAATTCTGATCGCTTTTATGAAGTATTTTCCTTATTTATCAAGTTTTATATTAGTTTTACAGTTGTTTCTGCTTTTTGTTGCAAGTTTTGATTTAGATACATTTGAATTGTCGATACTTGGTTTTATTTCATCTCTGGGCGCCTCAATAATTAACCTGTCGATTTATCAATCTGGTTCGATTCAGAGTATATTATCACTGACATTGTTTAATCTTTCCTATCTATCAGTTATAGTTATTTCTAGACAGTTGCGCTCTGAATTTTTCACCCTGCAGACGGATCTGACTCAGACATGGAAAAAATGGAAATCTCAAGATGAATTTTCAAAAAGTTTAATTGAAAAACTTCCGTTTGGACTGGCTGTTAAGCCTAACAACCAGGATTTTGTATTGCAAAACTCCTATTTAACAGAGAAGTTAATGCTCTCATCAGAAGTTTTACACGAGTTAATTTCAACATATAATAGCAGAGGAGCTCTTCTTGATTCTGACATAGTCTGGGGTTCAAAAATATATAACTTTGATCATACAACCTATTTTGATCAAGAAGTAAGTGAGAATTTGAATCTTTATCTAGTTAAGGATGTTACGGATTTAAGAATTTTAGAAAAACAACTAAAAGAAAAAGAAAAACTGGCGGCAGTTGGAACGCTGGCGGCAGGAATTGCGCATGAAATCAGAAATCCTTTGGCGGGTATTAGCGGGAGCATACAGATGCTTTCGCAAGACACGTCTGATCCAACCCAGAAAAAGTTGATGGACATTGTATTAAGAGAAATTGACAGACTTAATTTGTTGATCACTGAATTTCTTGATTATGCCAAGCCCGAAAAAAAACCCGACACCGAAGTTGATCTGGCAAAAATTATCGATGAAGTTATTAATTCTTTAAAACAACATCCGGATCTTGCGCCCGGTTTTTTATGGAAAATTGATATCAGTTCCTCTTTAAAATCTAAGGCGATGATAATTGGCTTTAGTGAAAAACTTAAACAGGCTTTTTTGAATATTATGATCAATGCTATTCAAGCCATGAAAAACTCGAATCATCCCAGTCTTGAAGTGTCGCTAGTTAATGATAACACTTCTGTAATTTTGAGTATTAAAGATACGGGCCTGGGCATGTCAGAAGAGAACAGAAAAAAGATGTTCGAACCCTTTCATACGACTAAGCCCAAAGGCACGGGCTTAGGATTAGCGATAACTCATAAGATATTAGATCTGCATAAGGCGGAAATAATTGTAAAAAGTGAATTAAATATCGGAACTGAATTTATTATTAAATTTCCCTTAGTTAAGGGTTTATAGAGGAGAGCAAATGAAATCACGGATTTTGGTAGTGGATGATGAAGAATCAATTAGGGAATTTTTAGAGATAATGCTAAAAAAAGAAAACTACGAAGTGACAGTTGCTGAGGACGGTCTTCGGGCCAAGGATATTTTAAGTAAAAAATCTTTTGATATGATCATTTCTGATATGCAGATGCCTAATATGACGGGCATCGAGCTTTTAAAATTTGTTAGAGAAACTTACCCAGACATCGTTTTTATGATGATCACGGCCTTTGGAACCACCGAAACCGCAGTTGATGCCATGAAAATGGGGGCTTATGATTATGTTACTAAGCCATTTAAAATTGATGAGGTCAGACTTAACATTGCAAATGCATTGCGGTCTAAAAATCTTGAAACTGAAGTTCGTGTTTTAAAAAAAGAATTGGTTAAAGAGTATTCGTTTCAGAATATGATCGGTAACTCGGCACCGATGCATATGGTATTTGATATGGTTAAAAGGGTTTCCCAGGCACCCACAAATGTTCTGGTTACCGGAGAGTCTGGAACTGGTAAAGAAGTGGTAGCCAAAGCCATTCACTATAATGGCCCGTTAAAAGACAAACCTTTTGTTACAATTAATTGTGGCGCTATTCCCGAAAATTTAATGGAATCCGAGATGTTCGGTCATAAAAAAGGTTCATTTACTGGAGCGATAACTGATAAAGTGGGTTTGTTTGAGGTGGCTGACAGCGGAACACTGTTTTTGGATGAAGTCGGTGAGTTGCCATTATCGATTCAAGTTAAGTTGCTCAGGGCCATTCAAGAAAGAATTATTCGCAGGGTCGGAGCTACAGAAGATATAAAGATAGAAGTCAGAATTATTGCAGCCACGAATCGTAATTTAGAAGAAATGGTAAGCAAGGGAACTTTTCGGCAGGATTTATATTATCGTTTGAATGTTATTGGCATTAGAACACCAGCTTTACGTGAAAGATCAGAGGATATCGCGATTTTGGCGAATCATTTTTTAAAAAAATACAACGAAAAATTAAACAAGTCCATTGCCGGCATCTCTACTGAGGCTATGGATATTTTAAAAAGTTATAATTACCCCGGAAATGTACGTGAACTGGAAAACATGATAGAACGAACTGTTGCACTTGAGGCGGGGTCGACAATATTACCTGAATCCTTACCTCCGTTGGTTAACACATCTTCCGGGCGCAAGATGGCGTCCAGCAATGAAATTGAAATGGGCGACACCGGTCTAGAGCTTGATAAAGTGATGGGACAAATTGAAAAAGAATTATTGATTAAAGCGATTCACTCTGCCGGCGGAATTAAAAAGAAGGCGGCTAAATTGCTACATATTTCGTTCAGATCCATGCGCTATCGTATAGAAAAATACAATTTAGGTGTTGTCGGTGATGACGAGCTAGATGATGAATAGAGATAAGTAAATGAAGATAGAACCTATTTTACTGACACAAACAGTTCAAAAAGGCGGCTGTGCCGCTAAGGTGGCTGCTAAAGAATTACGTCAGATTCTGGCGCAAGTTAATTTTCCACCTAAGTCACAAGATGTTATTATAGATGGTCATCTTATGGATGATGCTGCAATAATTAAAGTGAGTGAGAGCTTGGCCCTTGTGCAGACCTTGGATTTTTTTACGCCAATTGTCGATACTCCCTACGTTTTCGGACAAATAGCTGCAGCTAATGCCTTAAGCGACGTTTATGCCATGGGTGGAGTACCTAAAACAGCGCTTGCGATTTTAGCCTTTCCGCTCAGTTCAATGGATAAGTCTGTTATTGTAGAGGTGCTACAAGGAGCCAGTGATAAAATAGCTGAGTCCGGTTCGAGTCTTGTCGGTGGGCACTCGATCGACGATGATACTTTAAAGTTTGGTTTATCAGTTACTGGTTATGTTCATCCGCAAAAAGTTTGGCAAAACTCTGGAGCCCACGTCGGAGATTTGCTTATTTTGACTAAGGCACTGGGCACCGGAACTGCAACCTCTGCTTTAAAAAGGCAAGATATTAAAGAGTCAGATATTGCAGATGAAATTAAATCTATGTGCGAGTTAAATAATATTGGTGAACTACTATCAGATGATCTTATGTTAGGGATTCGTGCAGCGACTGATATAACTGGTTTTGGTTTGGCAGGGCACTGTGTACAGATGGCCAGAGCCAGTAATAAAAAACTTCAAATTAATTTTAAAAATTTGCCGACATTTGCCCGAACTTTTAATTTTTTAGAAAAAGGCTATTTAACTAAGGCCCATCGTACTAATAAAGAATATGTTTCTGAAGAACTGGATGCAGCTGATTTAACAGACTTACAACAAAATATATTATTTGATCCGCAAACCAGTGGTGGCTTGCTTCTTTCAGTGCGCAAGGAGCTGGCGTCCAAAGTTGTAGACGTATTAATAAAGAAAAATAAAAATGTGTGTATCGTCGGTGAAGTTTTAGATTTCGTGAAGCAAAAAAACACGAGATTAATGATAAACACGTAATGAATACAATTAGCACCAAATTATTAATAGATAAATTATTACAAAACTACAAAATCATCGATGTGCGAGCCCCGATAGAGTTTGCACAGGGAGAACTGCCAAACTCTATTAATTTACCTCTACTCAATGATGATGAAAGAGCCCTCATTGGAACGTGCTACAAAAAATCAGGGCGGGAAAAGGCCATTGAGCTAGGTTATCAAATTGTTTCGGGCCCTAATAAAGATGAAAAAGTAATGAAATGGCAGGAGTATTTAAAATACAACCCGCATTCTATTATTACTTGTTTTCGTGGGGGCCTTAGAAGTCAAACATCTCAGAAGTTTTTAGCCGAACAGGGCATTGAAATACTCAGGGTTGAAAAAGGTTATAAAGAAATCAGGCAGTTTTTTACAGACGAACTAAATGCCTACTCTGAAAGTCAGGATTTTAGAGTTCTTACCGGCAAAACAGGAAGTGGAAAAACCAAAGTATTAAAACAGTTGCGTACGCAGCATCCCGCCATTGATCTTGAGGATCTTGCCAAACACAAGGGGTCGGCATTCGGAGCCACCAATAGCCCGCAACCGGCGCAGGCCAGTTTTGAAAATAATTTATCCTTCGAAGTTTTGAAACACCGAGCTATCAATCCCAAGAGCATTATTTTATATGAAGATGAAAGCAGATTGATCGGCAGGGTGCATTTGCCGGATCAATTTTTTGAAAAATTAAGAAGCAGTCGAGTTATTAAAATGAATGTCAGTCTTGAAGAACGCATAGAAAATATTTTTTCAGACTATATTTTTCCTGAAGCCCCCATTTTTGATAAATATTTAGCTGCCGTATCTAGAATTGAAAAAAAACTGGGTGGTAAAAGAACCAGTGAATTACAGCAAGATCTGAGTTTTTCTAAAAAGCAGTTTCAAGAACAGGGGCTGCTGGTCTCAAATAAAATCTGGATTGAAAAAATACTAACCTGGTATTATGACCCAATGTACACCTATTCTTTTGATAAAAGAAATCCGCTAATTGAATTTGAGGGTTGCACAAAAGACGTTATTAATTATTTAATGTCAAAATAATATGAGCCTTAAGAAAAATTGAATGTAAAGGGATATATACACTTCAGTCTAATTGTTGTACTATAACAGTTCATGAAATTACTAAAAAGACTCACTCGTCTAGGTTCAATCACAGAAGTTTCCAATGGGCGCACGCAGAGTTCTTCCGAACTTTGTTCGAATATTGAAATGAGAGTAATACAATTTAAGAAACAAGGTTTAAAACCGAATGATCGAGTTTTATTGCATTATGGTAACTCGATTGAATTTTTTATCGATCTTTTAGCACTTTGGAGTGCTGGCGCCGGAGCTGTTCCACTTGATACTCGTAATCGATTAAATTTAGCTACGCAACCTCAAGCTAATTTTGAAATTCAAGAGGCTCATGGACCACTTGTTCCTCTTAGTTTTGATTCTAAAGTGGAATACAATGGAGCCCATTTAGTACTTTACTCTTCAGGGTCTACAGCTTCTCCTAAAACCATTATTCATAATCTTGCAGCGCTTGAAAACAAAATTTCTACATTTGAAAAAATTTTCCCGAATGATGAGTTTATGAGGTCCCTCTGCATTTTACCGACTCATTTCGGTCATGGACTTATTGGTAATAGTTTATTTCCACTTCTTACAGGACAACATCTATTCATAGCTCCAGCATTTGATTTTAAGGGTATTTTTTTATTAGCAGCTCTTGTCGATCAATATAAAATCACATTTCTAAGTTCAGTTCCAAGTGTGTGGCGAATTTTAGAGGGCCAGACTGGGCCAAGCTTAGGCTCGTTAAAACGTATTCATTGTGCTTCAGCGCCTTTTACGGGCGATTTATATGATAAAATTATAAAGTGGGCACCCTCAGCAAAAATATTTAATGTTTATGGAACTACCGAACTTGCAAGTTGGATATCGGGCTATGAAATTAGATCCACAGCGGACGAGGCTTATGTCGGGTCAGGTTGGGATGTGGAGTTTAAACTAACGGATGAAGACACTAACGGGCAGGGCCGAGTTTGGGCGCGGCTTCTGAAAACAGAAAATAACGAATCTTGGCAGGACACATCAGATTTAGGTTCTTTGGATCCTCGAAAAGGGCTCAAACTGTTTGGGCGCGCTGACGATATTATTAATAACGGAGGGCTAAAGGTGCATCCGGATGTTGTTGAAAAGTATCTGTTACAGCATTCAGCTATCGTATCGGCATGCGTATTTTCATTGCCGCACTCAATAACAGGAGAAAGCGTAGCCGCGGCTGTAGTTTTAAAAAATAAAATTCAAATCGAAACACACCAGCTTGAAAACTGGTGTCGTCAACATTTGGAATCATTTCAAATACCCACTCGTTGGTTTATATTAAATGATTTGCCTATAAATTCACGCGGCAAAGTCAGCAGACATTCACTACGAGAATTTTGTCTCGCAATTAAGGAGAATGTTTGAAGCCAAAACTGGAGAATTTTGATCGACTCATTCGTAAAACACTGAATCTTTCATCTGAGTTTGATTTGAATTCGGCATGTTATGGTAATCCGGCCAATTGGGATTCAATTCGTCATGTTGAGCTTTTTATTGCTTTACGAAACGAATTTAAATTTTCTTTCAGTGCTGATGAAATTACGCGTCTCAATACTTATATTATGTTAAAAGAGGAATTTATTAAGAGAATGTCTAAATAATGTCATTTACTTCTATACAATACTATTTATTTCTAATGCTAACGGCTTTGCTATACTATCAGCTACCTGCACGATTTCGTACATATCTATTGTTGGCCGCAAGTTATTTCTTTTATATCTCATTTGAACCGCGTTACATTATTTTTATTTTAATAACAACGTTCGTCAGTTATTTTTCAGCTTTAATAATCGCTTCATCTAATTCACACCGGATGCGCACGGCCATTTTAACAGGTGCTCTTGGTGTTGAATTTATTATTTTAGGGACGACGAAATATTGGAATCCAATTGCGAAATCCACAGATTGGTTTGGGCCTTTTGATATTCTGGTTCCACTCGGGATTTCATTTTATACATTTCAAACAGTAGGGTATCTTTTTGACATTTATAGAAATCGCTTGCCGCCTGAAAAACATTTTTTCCGGTATGCACTTTTTTTAAGTTTTTTTCCACATCTTTTAGCAGGGCCAATTGAACCAGCACAAAGTTTTTTGCCGCAACTGCAGCGCTATGTACAGTTTGAGAAAAAAGTATTTGTCTTGGGATGCTTGCTAATCATTTTTGGATTATTTAAAAAACTTGTTATTGCAGATCACCTCAGTCCAATTGTTAGTTTGATTTTTGATCAACCGGATGGACACAAGGGTCTGGCTGTAGCCTTGGGGCTATTTTTTGCCAGGTATCAAATTTATTGTGATTTTTCAGGCTATACTGATATCGCTTTAGGTTCGGCCCAGGTTCTGGGTTTTCAGCTGTCACCTAATTTTAAGCGTCCCTTTTTTGCCAATTCTATAACTGAGTATTGGCGGCGTTGGCATATGTCTTTGGGAATTTGGATTCGACAATATATTTTCTATCCACTTGTGTCGACATCATTTTCACGTTTCGGGGTTCACGGGTTGATTCTTTTAACATTTCTTGTGCTTGCTATCTGGCACGGAGGAACACTTAATTTTCTAATTTATGGAATATGGCATGGAAGTTTTGTTATAATTGATCTAAAAACTAAGGAGTTACGTCAGAGATTTTATCATTTTAGCGGAGCTTCAAAACATCCAAAAATTTTACATTTTCTAGCTGTTTTAGCCACATTTTTTTTAATTGTGGTTCCTCCAACTTTATTTTTTAGAGCGACCTCTTTTGATCAGAGTATTATTTTACTCCAGAATTTGATAATAGGAAATTGGGAATTTTCCGATCTTAAGTTTATAAATGAAAGCTTGATGCTGACCTATCATTTGAAGGTTGCGCTTTGTGCTTTAGCAGGCCTTGAATTGATGCAGTGGTTATACGAGGTCAAAAAGATTAACTTAACAAATTGGTCTTTTCGAAGACTTTATGCTTGCCTAGTTTTGTTGGCACTGATTATAGTTTTGTATGGCCATTTTGTAAATAACACCAAGTTTATTTATATGCAATTTTAGAAGGGTTCTTTTATGACGTTTATTTCAGGATTTATTGTGACTCTTATTATGATGACTTCCTTCTTTGCTGAAGCTCACAAGCTTATTAAGGTAGGCGTTTCACCAGTGATGAGTACTGCTGGAATATTTATTGCGCAGAAAAAAGGTTATTTTAAAGATGCCGGACTAGACGTTGAGCTTTTAACATTTGATTCATCAGGTGCGGCTATGACGGTGTTGCTTGGTAAAGATGAGCTACAAGTGGGAGCTGGTAATATCAGTGCAGGCTTGATAACTGCAATCTCTGAAGGTACCGGTATTAAACTGGTAGCTGATAAAGGTCATACTCCGAATGGAGATGGGTATATGGCACTCATTGTGCGTACGGATCATATTAAAAGTGGGCGATATAAGAGCTTAAAAGATCTTAAAGGATTTAAAGTTGGCTTTACCTCTTTGGGAGGCGTTTCACAGCAAATTTTATTCGAGAAATTTTTAAAAAAATCTAATTTAAGTGCAGCTGATGTGGAATATATCAAACTCAGTTACACTGAAATGAATGTTGCGCTGGAAAAAAAAGAAATTGATGCATGTATTCAATTAGAACCCTATATTTCTCAAGCAGAAAATCGTGGATTTGCCAAGAAAGTTGCAGCTGCATCTGAAGTATATCCTGAGCAGCAAAGTGCAGCACTTTTTTACTCATCTCAATTTGCTAAACAAAAAAAAGAAGCCATTGCGTTTATGACGGCCTATCTGAAGGGTGTTCGAGATTATAATAATGCATTTATTGAAAAAGGCTCAAAGGATCGAGAAGTACTAATTACTCTGCTCGATGCATATTTCAAGCTTGAGCCGTTTGATCTTTGGAAAAAAAATAAACCTGTAGGCTTGAGTTCTAATGGTTACCTAAATGTAGAGAGCCTAAAAAATGACTTAGCTTGGTACCAAGAAAAAAATTATGTTAAAAAAATTCCTTCTATTGAACAAATAGTTGATCACACATTTGTAGAAGAATCTTTGCACAGTATCGGAAAAATTAAGTAATGCACCCATTGCCACTGCTTGAAGTCGAAGATCTTACAGTCCTATTTGGCGAACATCGGGTGCTTGATGGGGTTAGTTTTCGTATTCAAAAAGGTGAGGTCGTGTCTGTTGTAGGTAAGTCAGGTAGCGGCAAGACAGTTCTGCTGAGAACTTTAGCCGGGCTTCTAAAGCCGCAAATGGGGCGCATAAATTTTAATTTTAAAAACAATAATAAATCTTCAATAGGTTTTGCCTTTCAGAAATCACCTCTTTTTCCCTGGCTTTCAGTACATGAAAATCTAAGTATATGTATAGATGGAGAGGATGAAAAAAACCGTATTAATGAGTTATTAAAAAATATGGGTCTAGAAAATTTTAAAAATCATTTTGCTCGAGAAATTTCTGGTGGCATGGCGCAAAAAATAAATTTGCTAAGAGCACTTTCAAATAACCGAGAACTTATATTAATGGATGAACCATTTGGTTCGCTAGACGGTTTTCAGCGAGAAGAACTACAGCAGTTTACACACAAGGCCTGTCGTAGTGCCGATCGGAGTTTAATTTTAGTCACTCATGATATAGATGAGGCCATTTTATTATCCGATCGGATTTTTATTTTGAGTACTAAAACGAGTAAACTTTCGCACCAAATTAATGTTAATATAGTTAAACCTAAGATATTGTCCGAAATGCGTTCAGACCGCCAATACAATGGTATTTACCAACAGGTTATTCAGTGTCTTAAACAGACCGAGCTCGAAACATGAAATTTGTTTCTTTTGCTTCACTGTTGTGTGGTCTTATCATCTGGCAAATATTCAGTTTATTTCAGTTGGTTGATTCTACTTACTTCCCGCCACCAACGCTTATCCTGCAAAGAGCCTGGATCCTGCTGGTAGAACAAGGTGATTTTCGCGAACATATAATCAGTAGTCTACAGCGGCTGTTACTGGGGCAATTGATAGCCTTTCCATTGGCGTTTATTCTGGCTCTAGCCTCCACATTAAATAAACTATTTCGTGCTGCCCTGTCTCCTTGGGTCAGTTTAATTTACCCTATTCCAAAGCTTGCCTTATTTCCGTTCTTTTTGATTTTATTGGGGACAGGAGACTCTTCTAAAATAGCGATGATTGCATTGGGATCATTTTTTTTGATGTATCTGTCTTTTGAGCTTGGTTTGCGGCGTATTTACGAGTCTGAATATTTTGAAATTGTACGAGTATACCGAATTTCAAGACTTAAAATTTTTTGGCACATTTTTTTTAAGGGTGCTTTACCTGAAATTATTAACGGCATTAAAATGGGTTTTGGTTATGGTCTTGTACTGATGGTTGGTAGCGAAATGACAATGAGTAAAAATGGATTAGGGTTTTATATGTGGAATTCGTGGGACCAGTTTCAGATATTAAATATGTATGCCTGTCTTTTTTGGATTTCATTTTTAGGAATTATTTCCTTTAGATTTTTTAATTTTGTCGAAAGAAATGCTGTGAGTAGTAGGATAGATCCTTCTAATCAATGAGTTTTGTATTAAATAAAAAGTCTGCAAGTTTAATAACGGGCTCGGGTTTTAGATGTCCATCAACATAAGAGTCCTCATTAGTCACGAGATAGGGTATGACATCAATATTTGTATGTTGGGCTAATCTTTGGGCCTCATCGGAATTTCCGGTAAAAATTATTTTAAAGCTTTCAACATTAAATTCTTTTCGATATAAGCGTTCAACGTCTTCAAAGAATCGGCCAATAATTGAATACTGATTGTCATCTAAATATCTCCGCTCGATTTTACTGGTGAAGTTCGCACAAAATAAAAAAGGTATGCAATAATTAATTAGGAGCTTCTGCCACCAGAGGCCGGAATTTTTAAAATTACCTCGATGTACAAAATTTCCTTTTGAGACTTCATCAATAAAAGGAAATTCTCCGGTGTGGTAGAGAGTATTAAGGCTACCGAAAAACCGCCAAATATCCCATTCACTTGTAAAAAAAATGGCCTGCCCTTTGTTTTCCAGAACTTGACTTGAAAGTTTTTCTTGTTTAAATCGTACCCAGGCCTGTTGTGGCCCATAACCATAGAAAGCAATCGGGTAAGCTTCGTATTTATTGCTTTTTAAATTAATGATGTGAGATAGAGTCTGATCGTCATTTAGACCTTCGCCAAACACCATGGAGCTGTCAATTAAGAGCAAATGTTTAGATTTTCCAGGCCGGTGTGAAGCCGTGCTAATCCGAAGCCCATGCTGATCAATCGTTGTGACAGTCTTAAATATTGTTTTTCCATATTTTAATTTAGTAATCTCAGAACGGGAATTTGGCGTAGCGATAATTCCATAGAGTTCATCTAGAGTGACAGGCCTACCTTTTCTAATTTCTTCAGTGCCATCTATACCTAAAAGTTTCTCTTCTTCAGGCAGATACAGCATATCTTCATCGTTAGTAAAAAATAGAGTTAAAGGGTATTGGAGTAAAAAAAACAGCAGTATAATTAGAATTTTATTTGTACTCACAGCTCATTTGACGAAAAGTAGTCTTCTATGTCAAATCCGGATTCTGGAGTGAATTCAATAACTCAGAGGATTCTAGCTGCTTTGCGGGACTTTCAAGAGAATCATTTTTAAGTTTTTATTGTGGTGATGTTTTGTGATTGGTGCTAAATTTGCATAAGAAAAGCGCAGGTGCGATCTAAATGCGCGAGGACTATTAAATGAGGCTAACTTGAGTAAATTTTTAAATATTTTTTTTATTCTATTACTCAGTGCCTGTAATTACAGCCACGATAAAATTGAGGA
>JBBTEQ010000135.1:0-8444 GCA_038042235.1 Bdellovibrionota bacterium
TTAGTGGAAAAACCGCGAGCAGGATCATCGATCTGCATCGATGAAACTCCAAGATCCGCCAATATCATGTCGACTTTAAAGATTTTAAGATCGGCAAGAATTTTTTTTGCTTCCCGGAAATTCACGGCACCGATAATTAACGAAGATTCGGGAATGCCGGTAGCTCTCAAGCGAATTTCGGTTTTGGCGCGCTCAATAGGATCCTGATCCAAGGCAACCAAGCGCCCACCGGGTAGAATTTTCGGCAAAATGGCGCTGGTATGGCCGCCATAACCGAGCGTGGCATCTAAGACTGTTTCGCCGGGCTTTGGAGCCAGAATTCTTAAGATTTCATCAACGCAGATCGGTCGGTGGGTTCCGACGGGAGTAGCACCGCGAGATTTAATTTTTTCAATATCGTTGGCGTAGAGTTCGGGGTTGAGTTCTTTATATTTTTCGCTGAACTTTTTGGGATTTTTTCCGCTGTAGCGGATGCGGCGTTTAGGTTTTTCTGGCGCACCGATTGAGGAAGTCATGCTAAGATAGTATCTAGCTGGCCAGAGGCTGTCGACCTCAGAAAATGCACCTAAATGGGGCTATCTTTGTTTGGGGAAATCTTTAAGTGCCTGTAATCATTTAAAAACACTAATTTACGGTTTGAATCCATTTGCAGCTAATTGGCGGTGAATAGGTTATGCTCAGCAACTGAATAATAAAAATTAACAAAGTAGGAAAATGGTAGACAATCAATTATTAAATGAAATACAAAAATTGAATTTTAAGTCAATCGCATGGATTTACTTAAAAAAAAATGGAGATTACGAAAATCAAATTTCGGCGACAAGAGACGAGTTAATGTGGATTCCCACTAAAGGTTCGGCAGCAATTGCAAAAAAGACGAAGTTTGGTGATGGTGTCGACCGTATGCGAGTCATTATGATCTCCTTGGATAAGGAACTTTTGGGATTGTATGATGTGATGAGTCCGATTATACCCACTGAAAAAGTAAAACTTAAAATCTACGTGGATTTGAAGGATATAGCCTGTAGTATTCCAAAGGGTAATCCAGCCGGATCATGCTTATCAAAAGAAGAATTGCTCAGTCTTTTTGAAAGCGGGCCGGATTCCAAGCGTGCTGCAAAGCAATAGGTTCTAAACTCGTCCCATTTTTGGAATCAACCATATTTTAGTCCATATGAGCCAAAATTTGGCATGCTAATCGTACTATTTAGTAGATCATTCGTGCTACTTTGTGATACCATGTAGACATGATAGAAAGTCTTTTGGGAAACCAGACAGCAGAAAAAGTACTACTCTATATTATAAACTATGGAGAAGGTCATACGTCAGGCATAGCACAAACCTTTGAGCTGCCTAAGTCGCAAGTCAGAAAGCAGCTTGTACGACTAGAGGCCGGCGGCGTGTTAGTTGGCAGAAGCGTAGGAAATATTCGGATGTTTCAGATTAATCCGCGCTGTCCTTATAAAAAAGAATTAGAAAATTTTTTAGAAAAAATACTTTCTTTGGTTTCTAGGCCAGATCAGGAAAAATATTATCGTCAACGCCGACGTCCGCGAAGGACCGGTAAGGCTCTATGAAAAAGATAAGTAAAAAAATGTCTTTGCAAGATTTTACAATAGCAGTTGCAGAAGCGCTTAAAGAAAAGAATATTGATGTGATTTTAACTGGGGGTGCAGTGGTCTCCATTTACTCTGAGGGAAAGTATGTTTCAAAGGACGCTGATTTTTTAAGTATGACAGACCATCAAACTATTAAACAGGCTATGTTTGATTTAGGTTTCAAAAACTTAGGAAAAGATTTTTATCATGATGATTGCAAATTTACAGCCGAATTTCCCGGATACGAGCTAGTTATTGGTGATGAGCCCATGAAGCCAGAAGGTAAAATTAAAAGCGGTAAGTTTACCTTACAACTTCTCTCTCCTACTCAATGTGTGATGGACCGGCTAGCCGCATTTTATCACTGGAAAGATAGACAGAGTTTGCAACAAGCCATTATGGTGGCGCAGAATCATCCTGTTAAGCTAAAGGCAATTGAAGTTTGGTCGGCTAAAGAAGGTATGAGTGATCGCTATAAAGTTTTTCTTAATGCGCTAAAGAAATAGGTATTTGTTGAAAGCAGTAAATTCTAAACTCGTCTCACTTACCTCGCCAATTTTCTAAATTGGCTTTTTTTAAAGAGACTCACTTGCACTACTGGTTATTAAAGAAAAGAGTATAGCCAGCCAATAGAGACCACCGGCCAGCGTCAAGGGTGCTGACTGTGACATCGAAAGAACCCGTTGGAATGAAAAAATTCAAACCTGCAACAGCGCCTGGAGTCGTTGTAGGTGTACTATCAATTTCAGTGCGAACAAGCTGACCACCTAAATTATAGCCGACGCGCTCACTCAGTGGAAATAATGCGCGGCCAACGACGCCCAATGAATTCGTATTCACTGACGGCGTCGTTTTAATTGATGCATATGAGAGGCTTACAGCTAGATCGTAACGGTTTTTAAATAAGGTAGAGCCAATACGAGCGTTAAAGCCCGTGACATCAGCGACACCACCCTGAACCATCTGTCCTCCGAAAAAAGCGAATAGGCGGCCATGCGGTGGGGTAGTCTGAGAAAAATGGAGCTGACTATCAGACCATTCACCGACTTTTGTTATTTTATTATTTTGTACGGACCAGAGCTCACCGCCGCCGCTCCAGACTACCGAAGCCAACTGGTCTTTCTTTTCAATTTCAGTTTCTTGCCAGCCTTTGAGTGCTTCATTAACTGACGCTTTTTTTTGTTCGGGTGTTGAAGACCGATAAAGATCCGTGGCCGAAAGTTCAAGCTCCTGCTGCTTCGAAAGCTCTACATTCGAGAATGCCGACGATTGAAAACGCGATTTGAAATCATTAAGTGGGTCTTTTTTGGCTTTTGTTTTAGCAAACGCCGGGTTTATTGTTCCCAGTAGTAGGGTTGTGATGATCAGGAGATTTTTCATTTAGCACCTCCTAGGTACATGGTATAGCCAACAGAAATTGTTTTTGTATCCTTGAGTGGGCCGGCGAGTCCGAAATCAAGCGTCAGATCCAGTGAGCCGTTTGGTAAGAAATAGCTGAGTCCGGGTGATATATAAATTGTTGTCTGGTCCGACGGCCCCGGTGTGTACTGCACTCGGGCTCCCCCCGCAAAGCTAAGCGGCGCTTCAACTGGGAGCGGAGTCAGGTAACGCGCGGAAACACCGAGAGTGACTCCATTGTAATCTGAAGCGCTGTAACCTGATATTAAGCCGGCGTTGATGGCTGCGTCGATTTGGTTTGTTAAAAATTTTCCCGCACGGCCATTCAAATTAATAATTGTATTTGTGGACGTGTTATTGACGCTGCCACCGAAAAAAACCAGGTAGCGGCCCTTAAGCATTTCGTTCGCTTTTGTTTTTTGAGGAGTTTCCACAGCCGGACGCACTTCGAGCTCTTGTTTATATGAAGCCTGCAACGCGCGGGTTTTTTCATCAGTGTTTTTTGAGAGCTCGATGTCTTTAGCTACCGCGCGCGCGGCAGCCTTGTAAGCGCCGATGGATTCAAGGGAGATCGCATAGCCAGCCCAGGCATGATGTTCGCGCGGATATTTTTTTGTCATTTGGTGGTAATGGTCAACAGCGCTGGCATAGCGTCGCTGCATAAGAAAGCCGGTTCCAATATTAATGTCTTCGCGAAAAGTTTTTGCCAAATTTCTTCGTGTAAGTTCACTTGGTAACTTTTCGTTTTTTGCAATCCAGTCCGGCGCGGGCCTAGAGATCTCGGACGCGGCCTCGGGTAGTCCGAGGCTGGCAAGCACGGAAGATGTATAATACAGAACTTCGGCATCGGTTTTGTCGATTTGAAGGGCCCGGTCAATTTGGGCAAGCGCCAACTCATTATACCCTGCCTTTTTCAGCACCCAGCCATATTCTGCCAAGGGCGCCGCTTTCTGCGAACTGGTAACCGCAGCATAGGTTACGATAGCGGCTGAAAGGTCTCCGGACGCAACCTCAGCACGACCCTTTTCAGTTGGTGTTGATTCAGCGGCGATTGAAGCAGTGCCCATCAATGTAGAGCTAAGCGCCACAATAAATATGAGTGCATTCTTCATTGGCAAATTCCTTTTTTATCAGCTGCTTCGCAGCTTTTTGGATTTGGATAGCACATTTGGGTCTGTGAGTTAAAAAGCCACTTGGGATCGCGGCACGCAGATGCGCCTGTTTGCACCCGGCCCTGTACCTGGGGCGTTTTAGGTGTCTCTGGTGAAGGCGGTGGTGGAGTGTCTTTCGCATTAGCTTTTGCACCTTCACCTGTGATTCCGGCACCCGTGATAGGTTTTCCTCCGCCGTTGATTTGGTTAACCGGTGGGTTATTTTGATCGATAGTCGGAATCACCACGCCACCGATATAATTTGCCTGGTAATCGGCGCTCTCTCTTGGCACACTGTCGCCCGTCAACGGCGAGACTGTCGTCTTAGAAGGGGTTATCCACGCTGTGAAAAAATTTGCAGCGCGCTCGGCACCAGTAAGCGCGCGTGAGTCTCCCGCTTGATTATTCGCAGGAAGGCCACTGTTATTATGAACACCGATACGTGCGGCCGCTTCGCGCAGCCAGGCCTCATTGTTGGAATTAGCGTGCTTAGTAAAACTTGCCTCGCCTTGTTCTTGAGCGACTTTATTATTTGTACCGAAGCCTTGTGAAAGTCCTCCTGTGCCGGCAGTCGGGGTGTTTCCGGCAAATTCAGACAGAGCCTCGTTAAGAGCGGGGTTTTGAAAAGATCCGCCTCCACTTGAACTTCCTCCGCCTCCACTACATGAACCTGAAAATGCAGTTATCGTACAGTAGGATGGGAAGCCATAGTCCTGACAAACAGCAGTGCCTTGTGCAAGACGAGCCTGACAGGCGGATTGCGTTGCAAAGGATTCTGTACCAAAAAAAGAACCACTTTCGCAGACGGAAGATTGGCAGCAAGTGGTATAGCATGTGCCAGTACCAACCACCTGGGCTTCGGCCGGAGTTATTAAACAACAGATAAAAACAGAAAGTAACAGCAAATGTATAAAAAACTGGCCAATCATTTTTTTCTCTATAACTTTTTTAAGATTAATCATTTATTCTCCATTGCGGCGAGGAAGAGTTGAATTCGTTTATGTTTTGCTCTGATAGCTATATAGAAAAAATGCAAGTGTTGCAAGCGTATAAGTCTTAAAGTATTTTTTTTCTAAATTAAATTTTTTTTGAAAAAAGATTATTTTGTTGAAGCTGGGTTATAAGGCCCATTCAGCAAACCTTGGCCCTCAGTCATAAAAAGATCTCGGCTCGCAATTGAGGAAACGTTGTGTGCGTAATCCACTGAAGAGTTAACGGCCTGACTTACCATCGCGTTAACTACGAGGCCGGCTATGCCGCCGCCACCACTGTCGGACGCAATGACTTGATGAGTTTGGCCTTCCCATATCACTTCACCCGAAGCAGTTGAGACAAGCCTTCCGGAGGCCACAACAGTTGTCTGACTTTGTATCACAACAAACTTCGTACCATACTCGTGAAGAGTTATATAGAGTACAGCATCTGGATTTATTATCTCTTTTATTTTTTTTAAAGAAACTTCGTGCATTTCATTAGCCGAGGGCAAGCCATTTTCTTTCATCATCTGATCTACAACTGTTACCGGAAAAATGTAGAATCCTTTTTCAGCTATCGGCATTGTTACTGTGGACAAAAAACTGTAGGTACCATGTATATCTGTGCTTTGATTTTTAGGTGGCAATACTAAGATTGATCTCGGGTTGGCGGCGATAAATTTATCGTAATTTTTTGATTGCATAGCACAACCGGCCAGAGTTAAAGCGAGAGCGCATGCGAATAATTTAAAACTTAATACCATAATTTACACCCTTACTTTAATTTTGCTATAAAACGATTCATTAGCACTGTTGATTCAGGAAACGCCATTTTCTCTGCAGTGAAGTATTTGCGTGCGTCTCCAGCTTTTCCAATTTGAAGGTATTGATAACCTAGATGAGCATAAAATCCTGGTGGCAGAGGCTTGCCTTTGCTGGCTGCTATTTGAATATCAGACTGCAGTTTCTCAATTTGATATTCCGGAGTTGCTCTTCCAGGCTCTTGAGATTGAGTGTAAAGAATATTTTCATATTCACCCCAATAATATTTAGTTGGGCTTACGCAGCTACTCAATATTGCTAAAAATAAGGATAAAATTATAATATTCAATGAAACTCTGTGTGAATTTAAAAAATTTATCTTCATGAGATTATTTAGTTAAACTCCACTTTTTTTGTTCAAGACCTTCGACAAGACGGTCAACTGCTTCGCGCATTGCTAAATCCAGAACTTTTCCATTTAATGTAGAGTCATAAGCGGCTGTTCCACCGAAGCCAATAACTTCGCGGTTACTGAGTGCGTACTCACCACTACCAGAGGCTGAAAAAACAACTTCAGACGTGGCAACATCAACAACATTGATGGTTACTTTAGAATAGGCCATTTGGTTTTTGCCGCTGCCAAGAATGCCGAACAACTGTCGATCTCCGGTTTCTTTGCGCCCGAACTCTGCAACGTCTCCGGTGATGGCGAAATCAGCGCCCTTAATATTTTGTTTTTTTCCAGAAAGTTTTGCTTCACCAGAAAGTTCTTTCATATTGTCGCGATCCAGAACTCGGAAACGACCTGTTTGTTGTAAGTGTGCCATTAAAACAGTTTTTGCTTGAGTTGATAGACGATCTGGGCCTTCAGAAAAAACGCCTTTCATAAAGCCTGACTTATTATCAAAATTGCTAACCATTATAAGATGCTTAAGTCCTTGATAACTGTAAGCTGTTTGAGCTGAAGCAGATTTTGCCACTTCAATTGTTTTATGAGATTCAGTCGCACATCCTACAAGAAGTAGAAGAAAAGCTGCACCAATAACATTTACTATTTTTTTCATAAAATTCCTTTTGTTGAGTAACTAGAATGCTAGCAGTGCTGTTTGGTAACCTCAAGGAATAGGCATCGATCGGAAGCACATTAATGGCGTAACGCATTATTCGTGTGCTAAAAGTTGCCACTGAGCTAAGAAGTAGGCAAGTGTTTCCTTAGGGGGCTATATATCGTTATCAAAATGAAGTTTTTTCTCACAGCCATTTATCGCAGGTTATTAAATAATGTTCGAAATTCTTCGACGCTCGAAATATATACCGATGGAAGTAGCAAGGGTGGAGTTGGAAGCTGGGCCTATGTTATTTCGCAAAATGGAAAATGCATCGTTGAAAATTCAGGACGTATTCGGCGCGCTAATAGCAATAGTATGGAATTTCAGGCCGCTATCGAAGCCCTGAGTTTTGTTCCTGAGAACTCAAATGTTACTTTGTTCTCAGATTCAAGAATACTGGTGAATGCGATGAAATATGGTGAACCTCTGAGTGCTCATCAACCTCAAATTGATACTCTCATGGGCTTTAATGATAAACATACAATTAAATGGCAATGGGTAAAAGCGCACAATGGTAATAAGTTGAATGAGCGCTGCGATGAACTTTGCACCTTGGCTCGCAACTCTCGTCCTATAGAAACGTCAGCTAAGAATACCCTGTTAAAAAAAGAACAATTTTCTGTGAGCTTAACTTAATCTTATATTGAGAATACTTAACTTGTTCTTAACAAGATTTTCTGATATTTTTTGTCATCGTAAATATACGGATTAAGTAATTTTCGAATCATCCGAAAAGTTATACAACAAGGAGTCTTGATGACAGTATTACTTTTAGGACTTGTAATAATGGGCTTCGAAGCAAATGCAAAATCTGAATCGGTACGTGAGTGGTGGGAGCAATGTAAAGGCAATACTGCCAAAAGCAGCTGTTTAAGCGATTCAGAACTAGATGCATTTAAAACAATTTGTTCAAACAAAGTCTATAAAGAAGATTGTAATAAAGTTATCAACTATGCTGTGGCCAGAACAAGAGTAACAGAAGGAAAGTCGCTGCTTTTAAGCGGGTATGATGCTCAGCTTTCTAGTTTTTCAGAAAGATCCAGATATTTAATTGAACCGGAAAAAATTTGGGTACTAGATAAAGTAGATAAGCCCTATTCATTTGCTGTAGGGATTATACCGGCTTGTGGTTCTGCAAGTAGCAAAAAATTAGCTTTCGCTAAAAATTTAAGACAAGAAGTTAAAGATTTACAAGGTGTCATGTTAAGAGTTTATGAATCTTTAGCAACTATGCCCTGTACGGATTCTAATAAGGAGTTTGTGCTGGTAACTATTGGTAAGGTTCGCGATTCTAGTAGTGAATACGAGATTTACACGGTAGATGAAAAAAGAAATTTAAAGGTCGTTCAAACAGCATTGGGGCGGGGCCCGTTTAATTAGAACCCAGGCAAATTGAGGAATCAGTTTTTTTGTTATTATAATAGCTTTACATAGGTATATGTTAGTGTTTTT
>JBBTEQ010000136.1:0-5890 GCA_038042235.1 Bdellovibrionota bacterium
GCAGAATAGGCATTGGTAGAATTAAAAAGATTTGTTGATAAACAAGTATTATATGAAAAAGAGAAACGTTGGAAGATCGCTCAACGTTCATTACTTGGGTTGTAATTTTATCATTCAATCGAACCAAATAACTTAGTTAACTGCTGCCATCGATCTGAAACCGGAGATTCAAATTTTATTTTCTCCCCGGTTTTCGGATGAGTGACCGTGAGCTCTTTAGCCCACAAACAAAGTCCATCAACATTTAAAGTATCTCTGAAATAGCGATTGTGGTGAGAGTCTCCATGCTCGCGGTCTCCGAGAATCGGGTGCGAGATGCGGTTCATATGTCGCCTGATTTGGTGCCACCTGCCGGTTTTAGGACTGACCTCAAGTAGGCTATAGCGACTGGTATCAAATTTTTTTCCAATTTTTACCGGATGTTCGATTTGCGCCAATGTTCGATAATGAGTTTCACAGTCGACTAACTCACTGGTGGAATTATTTTCTAAAGGAAGCTCAATTTTCGCTAAACTTTCTTTTGGCCAACCGCGAACAACGGCATAATACACTTTGGTGGTTTCATGATTTTTAAACTGGAGGTTTAAATGCGCGGTTGCTTCTTTATTTTTTCCACAAATAAAAATTCCTTCGGTGGCGGCATCCAGACGATGTGCAGGAAAGGCTTTTAAATTATGAAAATCAGAGAGCCACTGAACGCAGGTTCTGCGTTTAAGCCCACGCCTGTATCTTGGGTTTTCAGGGGGATGCACAAACCAAGTACTCGGCTTATAGAGTAAAATTAAATCTGCATCTTCAAATAAAATGCGGGGAAACTCACCAGTTTGAGCTTCAGAATCAATATCAATATCAGACATTCTGTTTAGAAACTTTTTTAGCGAGGTCTGAAAGTTTTTGAGATTCAAGGTATTTTAATGTGGCTTTCTGCGTTCCCTCAGCAACAGTAGCCATTATCGCGTACATGGCACAGCTGACGGCGCAGTCTTTGTGAGGGGTTTTATCTCGGGGCCCGATAGTCTCAGTAGGGGAAAGGGCCAAGTAGATATCTTTCAGGTTGATGCTAACGGGCTCTTTTGCCAGTTTTACACCGCCGGATTTACCGCGAATTGTTAATACCAATTTGGCCTTGGTTAGTTGTAATAACAGCCTGCGTATCACGACAGGGTTGGTATTAACACTTTTAGCTAAAAGATCAGAGGTCATGAGTTCTTTTTTGTTGCAGCTTAAGGCAGTTAGAATATGAACAGCAGTAGCAAATTGTTGGTTAACCATATAAATATCTCATAATCTTTCAGATTAATATGTTTTGCCATTTGAAACCTAAAAATGCAAAATATTAATATGAAATATTATAAAAGTTGTAAATATGAATAAAAAAATATTTTCTTGGGCGCTTTATGATTGGGCCAATAGCGTTTTTTATACAACGGTTATGGCGGGATTTTTTCCTGTATTTTTTAAGCAGTATTGGAGCAGTGAGTCCGATGCCACATTAAGCACAGCCCGCCTTGGGGTGATTTTGGCAGTTTCTGGTTTTTTACTGGCATTATTATCACCAACCTTGGGAGTTGTTTCAGATAAAAAACGAATGAAGAAGACACTGCTTTTTGCAGCTATGATCATGGGTGTTCTTTGCACTATCGGCTTGTATTTTGTTCCGCAGGGCGACTGGTCTAGTGCTGCGATGTTGTATGGAACAGCATTATTTATGGGTTCGGCCAGCGCTGTTTTTTATGACTCACTTCTAATTTCTGTTTGCCGCGAAGATCAGTATGATTTTGTTTCTTCTTTAGGTTATTCGTTGGGATACTTAGGTGGAGGTATTTTATTTTTAGTTAATGTGATTATGGTACTCAAACCTGAGTGGTTTGGATTGGTCGATAAGGCTCAGGCTATTAAAGTTTCTTTTTTAATGGTGGGGGCGTGGTGGCTGATATTTACGATTCCGTTAATGCTCAATGTCCCTGAGCCAAAAACGGAGATTAGCAATAAGGGCATAGTGGCTTTGACCAAAGAAACTATTAAAGAATTAAAGCTCATGTTTATGGATATTCGAATGAATAAAAATTTATTTTATTTTATCGTTGGGTATTGGTTTTATATTGATGGAATTTATACGGTCATGACGATGGCTGTTGATTTCGGACTTTCCTTAGGTCTTGATAGTTCTGATTTGATGAAAGCTTTATTGATTACTCAGTTTGTTGGTTTTCCATCAGCTTATTTATTCGGGACCATGTCTAAAAAATTTGGTAGCAAGCATTTGATTTTAATTGGGCTAGCGATTTATTTCTTCACAATTATTGGGGCCTCTCAAATGTCAGAGGCTTGGCATTTTTATGTAATGGCCTTTATTATTGGGCTTTGTCAGGGCGGGGTGCAGGCCTTATCAAGAGCCCTGTATGCGCATTTAATTCCGACTGAGAAATCCGGAGAATACTTTGGGTTTTTTAATATGTTAGGGAAATTTGCATCAGTTCTGGGGCCGCTTTTAATTGCTTTAGTCGCGCATTTAACAAGTGATTCGCGTAAGACCATTTTGAGTCTCTTGGTTTTAATCGCAGTGGGAGCTTATTTTTTGCTGAAGGTAAAAGTTGTTAAAAGAGCTTAGCTTTTTGTAGTTAAGTCTTTGTCGGTTTCTTCTGTTTGATGTTGTTGAATACTTCGCGCTTTGTTCCCGGTAATGCCGAACCATTCAGGAAAGCTCACGGCTAAGACCACAAATAAAATGGTGATAAAAATAAAAAATGCGAGAATAATCCAGATCAAATCCATAGAAACTCCATTCTTGCTAACTTATCCTGTATAAAATTAACATAAGCACCTAAAGAGTTAAAACAAACTGTGACATAAAACAAGAAGTTTGATACTCAGGCTGAGTATATGGCATATAATCCCCAGGATCATTATTTTAAAAAAGCTAAGCAAAATAACTTTGCCGCCAGGTCTGTTTTTAAACTCGAGGAAATTGATCAAAAATTCAAAATATTAAAGCCTAAGCAAATGATTCTTGATTTGGGCGCTTCGCCGGGTTCTTGGTCGCAATATTGTTCAAAAAAAATAGGTGTAGATGGGCGAATTTTAGGCGTGGATTTAAAACCGGTAACAGTTAAGCTTCCGAATGCAGTTTTTATTCAGGCGGATCTGCGAGACCTCAATTTGGAAAATATTTTTAGAGAAAACGGATTCGACCCTCTATTTAATTTGGTTATTTCGGATATGGCTCCAAATACAACGGGCATACGTCTAACTGATCAGGCCAGATCTTTTGATTTATGTGAATTGGCATTTAATATTTCCCGTCAGTTTTTGAAGAAAAACGGACATTTTATTTGTAAACTATTCCATTCAGATGATTTTACAAAATTAAAAGACCTTATTAAATGCGACTTTCAGCAGTTCCATGCTGTTAAACCGGACTCAACTCGTAAAATATCAAAAGAAATTTTTTTAGTCGGACTTGGAAAGAAATCTGATCCATCTGTAGCGTCAGCGCTCAACAAATAAGCAGCTAATTGTTTTGCAAGTAATTCTGATCTGGGATAAGTGTTCAGATATCTATGAAGCTTCGAATCAAACTTTTAATTTACAGTATAATGTTTTTAGGATGTGTTTCTGTCGGTCACATTTCAACATCAGTGCAAGATGAATTTCCGGATATCTGGTGGCAGCCAGTTCCGGATGACCAGGTCGCCAGTTGGGAAATTCCACCGCAAGCGGCAGATCGTGCAAAATCAGAAGTGGTGCTTTCAAAGCGTAATGAGCTTGGGCAGTTTTCAAATCTCTGGGATACGCCATTTAGCTTAGATGGTGATTTTTATGGAAGTGTTGAAGGTTTATGGCAAGCGATGAAGTACCCTGAAAATAAAGAAGATGAGCGATTTAAAGACCCCACTCTTGTTTGGCCCTTTACACGTGAACAGGTTATGAAGCTTTCTGGTTTTGAAGCTAAAAAAGCCGGAGATCTGGCTAGTGCCAATATGAAAAAATTAGGTATTAAGTGGATTACTTATAAGGGCGAAAAAATTGAATACATTGGCAAGGACACCTTAAAACATTACGAGCTTATCTTAAGGGCCTGTAGGGCTAAGCTCGCAGCCAATCCCCAGTTAGTGGAGCTGTTACGGCGCACAAAGAGTTTAAAATTCATTGCAGATCATAAGCAAAAAGCAGATTCGCCGCCAGCCTATAAGTACCATGAGATCTATATGAAGTTACGAAATGAGTGATTCAATATGAACCGGTGTTACTAAAAATAGGCACCTACTTACAGGGTTTCTAGCACCGGACTAATAATTCGTTTTTAGGATATGTTATAGAGCATCTGAAGTTGTATCAAAACAAGATCTTAATCATTTCAAGCACTTAAAAAATATCAAAAGTTGGTCCGAGTTTTGAAAAGATCAACAGTATGAATACAAAAAACAGCTTGCTCAGTAAAATTATAAGAGTATTGAAGAAAACCGGATCATTTGTATTGTTTTTAACAGTCTTGGTTTTAAATGAAGGTTTTCATATTAAAAATCTGCAAGCGGCCAATGTTGTTATTCAGGATGAGGTCCGTAAAAGCCAATCAGTTGAGTTATTAAAATCGCTCTCAGTGAAATTAGATGCTAAATCGTTTGAGGGGGATGCTAATTTTTATCGTTACATAACTAAGTATTTAAAGAAAAGAAATAATAAAATAAATGCGGAAAAATTTACTCAGGCCTTGATGAATTTAAGTAAGGACCAATTTTATGATCCTATATTTATTTTAGCGGTTATAAAAACCGAAAGTTCTTTTAATAATAATGCAGTTGGAAGTGCAGGAGAAATAGGTCTGATGCAAATTAAACCTGACACTGCAAAATGGATATGTGATAAGAAAAATATTAAATGGAAAGGCGCACAAGCTTTAAAAAACCCCGAGTATAATATTCTGATCGGTGCGAACTATTTTAAATATTTAATGCAGACGTTAAAATCGCAAAGCTTAAAGTATATTAACGCCTATAATATGGGACTAGCAGGTATGAAGCGCACGCCGTCTTCGGAACTGAAAAAACATCCTTATTTTGGTAAGGTCACTGAAAATTATTTAGCTATTTATTCAGAATTGAAAAAAATCAAAAAAAATATAAAGCGATCTAATAAAGTTAGCTAATAAAGGGGTAGAGGCTTAAGCCCTATTTTTTTTAAAAATTCATCATTAAATACTTTCGATTGATAACGAGACGCCGAATCGCCGATAATAGTAACAATCTTTTTATTCTGATTCTTATGATCTAAAGCGTACTGATAAGAAGCAAAAATATTTAACGCCGCAGAGGTTCCGACAAGTAGGCCATCATGCTGAGCTAGATGATAGAGCATTGAGATCATGTCTTGGTCGCTAACCTGAACAGCGGTATCTATGCTGGCCTTCTTAAAGTTAGCAGTAAGCCTCATAATCCCGATGCCTTCGGTAATTGAGGATCCTGAGGCCGCAAGCGTGCCGTTACTAATATAGGAGTAAAGTCCCGAACCCATGGGGTCGGCCAAACGAATATGCATGGACTTGTTTTTCTCTTTGCTTTTCTCTTTTAAGTAACAAGAGACCCCGGCAATTGTTCCTCCGGTTCCGGCGGCAGAAATAAACGCATCAACTTGGCCTGCACACTGCTCCCATATTTCAGGCCCGGTTGTGTGATAATGAATTTTAAAATTGGCGGTGTTTTCAAATTGATCAGCCCAAAATGAATTAGGTTTTTCAGAAGCTAATCTTTTTGCCGTATGGTAAAAATGATTTTCATTAGTAAATGGGCAGGGTGGGACTGTAATAAGTTCCACGCCAAGAGCTTTAAGCACTTCGTACTTTTCTTGCGACTGATTGTTTGGCATCACGATTAAACATTTATAATTTTTTTGG
>JBBTEQ010000137.1:0-2408 GCA_038042235.1 Bdellovibrionota bacterium
CCCTGAGTTAAAACCACCTGCTTGGCACCGGTCATTTTTTGTAGCGCGCGCCCCACATGTAAAACGCGCTCAGAAAAATCTTCGATATGGTCTTCATGAATTTGCGTCAGCGCTAAAGCTTCGTTGTAGTTAGGCTTGATCAGATCAACACCCTTATAAAACTCCGCAAATTTGGTTTGATGTGGATCCACCATTAAAAACTTCTTATGTTTTTGCGCAAGAATCACAACTTTTTCAATTAAAGATTGTGATAAAATTCCTTTAGCATAATCTTCTAAAACCACCACATCCACATCACTTATATTTTTTTCAACAACCGAAAGCAGCAAAGCTTCGCTCTGGCTTGAAAGACTTTTGCGAATCTCATGATCCACTCGCACCAAATGATGCTGTCCAGTCATCACTCGTGTTTTACGAGTCGTCGGCCTTTTAGAATCCTGAACCAAATATTCGAAGCTGACACCTGAGTTTTTCAAAAGCTGTTGCAAAATTTCAGCCCCGGAGTCAGAACCTATAACCGAAACCAGCTTTACTTCGCCACCCATACTAACTACATTTTGCGCCACATTTGCGGCCAGGCCCAATCGTTTATCTTCATTTTCTACTTCTAAAACAGGTACGGGTGCCTCTGGGCTGATGCGTTTAACAGCTCCCATAATGTATTCATCTACTCCCACATCACCGAGAACTAATATCTTTTTACCTTTAAATAACGTAACTTTTTCAATTAATGACTTACGAACAGTGGAATCAACCTTGAGTGCCTGAATGACGTTTGACATGAACACCTCTTATATAGCATGTTCACTATATGCGAAATCTGTCGCAATATCAAAACCTGATTTATCAGCCGAACTACGTTACAAAAAATCAGAAAACTGAGATTCTGAGCTATTTATCAAAGCTCTATCCCATCTGGGAGATGCGCTTTTCAAAATCGAACCCACCCCCAAACAATGAACCCAACCGCCAGCTTCTGCGCCCTGTTTATTGGCTTGGTAACTGGCAATTTGCCTGTTTAAATTACTATCATCCCCCGCAGGGACTACAAAACCGCTGCGTAACGGCCGAAGCCTACCCCCAAGTTTTACAAAGAATTATATTTGAAGTTGAAAGTCTAACTCGCCAAAAATTTTCGCCAAAAGATATTCCTGATAAATGGCATCTGAACACGTGTTTAATAAATTTTTATGGCAATAAAATTACCGCCACCGAAAAAATAGATTGTGCACGCGTCGGAGAGCATAAGGATTTTGAGCCCGGACCTGTGGCCTCGATTTCATTCGGTGAAAGGGCGCTTTTTCAGTTTGTTAAAAGCTCCGGAAAATCGCAAAAAAGCGATGTGATCTTGCAACAGTGGCTGGAAGACTCTTCATTACAAATTTTCGGTGGAGATAAATTTAAAAAACAATTATTTCACCGCGTACAACGAGTTGAAGAAAAAGGCCTACTTTTTAATGAACTCAACACCACCAATTTTGAAACCCGCCGAATTAATTTTACCTTTAGATATGTACCGGTTGAGCATGTGCGGCCATTTTCAAAATTGCCTGTGCATTTGCAAGACGATGTAACTGGTTATGTTAGTGAACTGGCTCAAAAATCTGATTTTTGGGAAGAAGAACTGAACTTCAAGAACTAATTAGCGAGAGCCTTCTCGACTTCCTCGATGCTAAGTGGACAGAGTACTGGCGCTTCACTATTAATATTAATCAGAATCTTTTTAGCTTTACATTTTTGCATTGCGGCCAGAAGCTCAGGATTCGCCATAGGGAATTTAACAATACCTGTAGTTGGAGAATCTCCATCGGAGCATTCAGCCGAAATATTTAAATCAACCATTTTGTTAATGCACTCAATATTGGGCTCACTAACAACCATTTTTCCATCGCACTTTATTCCTTTTAAATTTATTATTATTTCATTTTCATTTTTATCAAAATCGCTAACATTAATACGACTAGCAAACACAGCTTGAGTTAAAAAAAGACAAAGACCAATAATAACTACTTTCATTTGAGCCCCCTGAAAATAAATAAAGCTGAAATTGAATTATATCTTTTTGGCCTTAAAATTTCAATACCATTATCAATTTGAGATGTTAATGGCAGGTAAGTTTGGCTAAGGCCATTGAGCCTCATTTCTTGAAACCGGTAGCGATCTGGCTCAAGTGAGCAGCAGAACTTGTATTTAATTTGTCTTGGATGACGTTGGCCTAATTAATGCTGCTTAGACCCAGCATGACGTCAGATGCCAATAGAATTGATATAACCAAACAGTATTTCGAACTTCGGAACTCGCTAAATCAGGCAAACCGGATCAAAAATATTAGTACCGAGCTAGAATTTGAACTACGAGAAGATGAAGACGAATATTTTATAGTCATTAAATCTACAGGTGCGGAGCAT
>JBBTEQ010000137.1:2508-5359 GCA_038042235.1 Bdellovibrionota bacterium
ACGAGAAGATGAAGACGAATATTTTATAGTCATTAAATCTACAGGTGCGGAGCATGGACTTAGGCTGGCTTTCAGAAGAAAAAATTATGATTTTTGGAATATGCATAAAAATATAATATATGAAGACTTTTACAAATATGTCTTTATAAAAATTCAAGCTCTGAAACCAGATAATGATTTTTACATCAATTTTATTCTAACAAATTGGCTTGCAGGGCTCTGGGTAATTGAGCTCAAAGACTAATAACTCCATCTGTTGTGCCAATGTTCTTTTTAATCTATAGGGGTTTGGCGTATAGTCTTCAAACTCAATAATTTGCTTTTTGTCGCAATCATAGTTTGCGTATAAAATCTTAGAGTTATAAGAAATGCCATTTTTTATATTTGAAGTGATTATAACTTTTTCTTTTTGCTTTTCATTGTATTCAATATTAACAACTTTATGATACTCATCACAGCCAACAACAAATTTTGTCAAAATCTCCTGCCCCTGCTTATAGGCATCAAGATCTAAAAGCAAATGATAACCCTTAACAGGTTTGTATTTACTTATTATTTTTTCAAAAAGTTCCATTTCATAATCAAACTCAGTCATACAGACTTATCGACAGTAACTTCTTAAAGTTTAACTGGACGAAGGTGTGTATTAATGGCAGGTAACTTTAGCTAGGACCATTGAACCTAGTTTTAAAACACCATTTCTTGAGATAGGCTTGCCATTTAATTCTAAAACAAGCTCGTGTTCCTCGACTGGAATCATTACTTTTTCAAAAGTTGCTGTTTTAATCTGGCTAACTGGATCTGTGTTTTTGAATTCCAAACCTGCTATAAATAAACTTGAAGCAACTGGATTATTGTAAATACTTGTATAGAGTTTTGGGAATTTTTTTAAGCTAGCAATGTCTTGTTGTTTTAAAACTTTAATCACCGTGCATTCGATAGAAGGCTCTAGCGGGCTGAATCCGTAGGCGCTGTTAAAGTAAAAGAATAAGCTAAAAAATACGATCATAAAACTAGGCCATCCCGAACTAATTTCACAATATAATCCCACTTATAAACTGCGGGTAATCCGCAATGAACGGCATTTTCAAGTCGATGATATTTCAGGCTGGTAAAATCACCCGGCTGCTGACCTCTGAAAATCAATTCAGAATTAAGTTTGTTAATAACCAAGGGATCTTTTGGGGTTGTGTAAATCATGATCGGAGTCTTCACACCTTGATAATAGGGCCAAAAATTATTTAACTGATAAAAACTTTGTGAGTTTTCAAGATGTTCTCTGAAGCCCTTAGGCCATTTCATTTTTGGAATTAACTCTTCAAGCTCGCTTGGCGAAATCAGCGGCTGTTTGCGATCTCGATTAAGTATCTCTAAAAGCGCACTGGTGAACCTAGGTTTAAAATCAAAAATAGTTTTCCACCATTCACCAAGTTTTTCATCATTTTGATACTTTTCAAATACAGCTCTTAAGCGTCTGACATTCCACAAAGAAATCAATGCATTTTTAAGATTTATTTCCAGCCCGCGCTCAACAGTGGGTTGCAAATTAATTAACGGACAAAAATTCACGATCGATTTTATTTTTTGCTCGTTATGCTGATCTAGCATCGCCGTTACAAATGTGCCGTGTGATCCCATACTGATAGAAAGCAAATGGACACCATCAATTAGTGAGTTCAATTTCGATTTATTAATTTCATTTAGAGCCAGAAAGGTCTGTAAACCTTCGTCCACTCCGCCAAAAGATATGTTTTTATTTTTTGATAAGTAGGCATGGCTTGTCAGGCTTTCAATCATTAAAAAATTTGCGCCTAAATCCTCAAAAATAATTTTTGCCAAAAATCTTTCGGCAATAATCTCGTCAACGTTTCCATGAACACCCATTCGCAATATAATCAGTGGTCGTTTTTTATTGAGGTCATGCAGACCCAATAAGCCGCGAAACTTCAAATCAGAGGTTGGTTTAAACCATACTTTTCTAAAGTTCTGAGTGTTTGAAACATCAAACTCAACAAACAAGTTTTTCATCAACTCGTTTAAACCAGACATCGAAGGTTCGATCAAAACAGACTCTGATGTTTTTTTCAGCTCTTTTGCTGGATCCCAGCTCCATAACATATGACCAATCTCTTGAAAAAAAGGAATATAAGAAGAAATGACTTCTCCTTGAGCAGATGAGTGAGCTTCGATTTCCATTTTAGGGCTCGAAAAAGACTCCCAGTTGACCTCTTCGGCCTGAACACCTGAAGAACAGAAACTTATGATGAGTAGCGCTAGAAAATACAGAGTTTTTACTTGGCATTGCATAGTCTTTTTTTTTACACTCAAAAGACTCAAACTTTAAGGAGTTTTTTTTATGCCTTACCACGACAATCTTAATCCGGAATCTGAAGCTCACTTAAAAGGGCCCTTATTTTTAAATGCGATGAAAACCTTTCATGAAGCCGCAAAAGTTATTAACTGCGACCCGAACATTGTTGAAAGATTACAAAGACCGCGTCGTTGTTTAACTGTTTCAATTCCAGTGCGTATGGATGATCAATCTGTAAAAGTTTTTACTGGCTACCGCGTGCAGTACAACTCAACACTTGGTCCATATAAGGGTGGTATCCGCTACCACCAAAATGTTGATCTATCTGAGGTTGTGGGGCTCGCGGCCCTTATGACATTTAAAAACTCAGTACTAGGATTACCACTTGGAGGCGCTAAAGGCGGGATTTGTGTTGACCCCACCAAACTCACTCGCTCTGAAAAGCAAGGTTTAACCCGAAGGTACGCTTCTGAAATTGCCGCTTTTGTTGGACCTACAAAAGATATTCCGGCGCCGGATGTGGGAACTGATCCGCAAACG
>JBBTEQ010000138.1:0-5598 GCA_038042235.1 Bdellovibrionota bacterium
ATTGTGCTTCTGCCAATTCTCATTCTTGAGAATGATTTCACTCAAGTAGTGCACTTACCTTCTGCGGATTCTGCGATTCCTTATAAAACTTCCTATAAATCATCGAAACATTCTGATACCCAGACTCTTTCACAATCCTCTTAAGCTCTTTTTCAAATTGGTTTGAATATGGGTTTGCATTCGGTTCTTCGCGAACCACATTGCACCAATTTTATGATGATGAACGATATATTTTGCTACGAACTACTCAATACAAAATGAGGGCTCTTCAACTACAACTCATTTATTCTTAAAAAACTTCGATATGGCTTCTCGAATAGCAGGGTCCTTTTCTGATTTTTTTAATTCTAAAATTCTCTTCTTGAAACCTAGCTTGTCATTTTTTCTCAATGTAGCTGCCAGACGTATAGCCGCAGCCTTTAGCAAAACATCTTCTGAACTAAGATGTGAAGAGATTAGATTAAGTCGCTCGTCACACGTAGTTTTTTCAGCAATCAAAAGAATTCTTCTAACAATAAGAGATACTTTCAAGTATTCCATGTTTTTTTCAAAAATAAACTTACAGGAGTCTACTTTTGCTGAATCTAGTTCGGCAATATACTTTTCTGCCCCAATCCAATCGTCCTTAATCAACTCATCTTCGAGTTTTTTATTTATCTCATTTGAACCTGCAATAACATTCAGTCCGTTGAAAAATAATATAATAAATACAATACACTTCTTCATAATTTCCTTACCAAGTTACTATTTTTGAATTTCTCACATTGCTGTGGATTAATTGTCCCATCCAACTTATCAAACGAATCCGCTAAAATATTTGTAGAGCCATCTTTAACGTGATCAGAGTCTCCCAAAATATGAGCTAATTCATGTGCCACAGTACTATAATTGGCCTTATACATACCAATTCTTTGTGGTGAATTAATATCATCTGTAATCCACGCCGTTCCGCATACGATTTCATTACAAGTATTACCAGTCCCAGTAAAGGCATAAGCTGCATGGCCCTCTAGCGAGGATCGCACAAAATAAACAATTGGTTTATTAATAACAGGAGTCATCGTAACCAAACTGAGATTTATCTCCGGGCCAACATCAAGCCAATTATTGGGCGGATCGACCATAATAAATTTTGAAGTTCCCACTCTAATTCCACACTGACTATAAATCTCATTAACTTTTTGTAGATGTTTTTGAATTAAATCAAGAGACCAACCCGTGTTTCTAAACATGACCAATGATGGATTAAACTCATGAGTAATCTTCTTGCTGGGTTCTCTTATAGGCGGCGTACTGATTGAAATTATATCTGTATTTTTAAAACCTGCGTCCGACCATTTTGACTTTTCAGATAGAGACTGAGGTTGTTCCGGCGAATGACATACTGGCCTTGAATTCAAATATTTTAATGAACTTATTGAATCGAGTATGAAGTCTATTTTTTTTTGATACCAATACTTATCTTCAGCACTCGAGACAAGCGGCATCAAAAAAGATAACAACAAAAGAAGATGCATAAGCCTATGTTTTTTAAACGATATCATCAGTATTTATATCGGCATTTTAACGACCTAAATTGAGTCGAACCCTGCGGGGCCAATTACATAATAGCTGATGTTCAATCATTGCCTATCAATTATGTATCAAGTTGAAACGTATTTTTAATTTTTTTAGTTTAGAACGAACCCGTTTTACTTGAACTATAATTTAAGTTTTTTAGGGATTGGTACGATAAGTGATAGTATAGTTTCATGCTGCCCCCAAGGAGACCATTATGAAGAAAATTATTATAGCCCTACTGACGTTAAACTTTCATTATTCAACTGCCTCTGATACCAACGAAAAGATTACGATCGACGACGGTTTTGAAGGTATAAGTTGTAATTTGATACCTATTGCGGATGGTACTTTTAAAATTGAGATCTCAACAACTAGATACGATAGCTGCAAATACAATTTAGGAATCAGCCGCACAGCAAAGGCTTATAGTATGCAAATCGATCTTAAAGAAGACTTACCCGACAATTTAGATTGTGACTCCTCAAGTGATGTCGAGTCAAGCAGTCTATGCGGCGTGCAGATTGGTGCAACGTCGGCCACCATTCAGGCGACCATGATTTGTGAAGCCGCTGACAGTAGCCCGACTACAAAATGTGGATTATTGAAGCTTTGTCGCTCACGCATAACGCCCTTCTTATCTGAAAAATATCCCGAAAAAACGGTATCCTTATCTAAAAACTTAACCGGTGGAAGATCTGGCAATTTTGTCTCAAAAGTCACAGCAGTGGAAATGTTTGACAAGTATGTTCAGGCGTCGGGATGCCCCTGAGGAGTTTTACTCCTCAGGAGGTTAATCTACGGACCAACCTTGTAAGTAAACTGGCGCGCTATCTTAAGTGAAACAAAACCCAAACCAATACCCGAGGTATCACCTTCTGAATCCACTCGGTCATAAATTGCCTGGCCGGACGAATTGGTAGTGGCCTGAACTTTAACAAGCTCCAAACTACTTTGATTCATACCTTGGGTTAATACCTTAACTTGTCTTAGCGCATTTTGTTGTGCACGTTGCAGCGCCAAATCAGACATTGTATCCCATGTATCTGCCAAAACACCGTTAGTAGGCTTAGCAATTGTTAATGACAACCTTTCAACATTAATGACCGTATTGGGAATTTTAGCAGGATTCAAAATTAAAAGAGCATCTTGAAGCGACGCTAATTTTTTTAAATCGTTTAAGCGAAATCGAATACTTGTGGCTGAATTCCAACTGTGGTCTTCATCACAAATAGTTACTGTTTGATTACCGATATAAGCGGTTTTAATTGCTTGCAGATTGGCCTCGGGAGCCACCTGTAGCTGTTGCGGAATATCAGCAGTAAATGGTTTTAACGCCAGCAGTGCTCTTTCTGTGAGTTCATCAACTGTTTGCCGAGCTGACAATGCTGAATTGTGACATTCAGACCTTGCTGTAATGGCCAGCTGTACATATTCGGATGGGACTGTGGCCGTACCCTCACCTACTACTTCAAATCGCCCGGCAAATACTGAGCTAGCTGTAGTTAGTATCAAAAAACTAATTCGCAATTTCATAAATATCTCCTTGTTAGATGTTTGTGAGAAGCATTTCTCAAGGAGACTTATAGATGTATTTAACACATTAATATAATTAATTATACTATATTATATCATTATCATTTTTAATTATTGTCCTCATTGCCTTGTTAATTCAACCTCTTTAGGCGATTTGGCCTTGAATACTCGAGCGGAACGCATTTTTAGTATTGGAATTTAGGAACCGATGAAGTTATAAGGTGAAGAGGAAAGTAATAAGTCGCGCAGCCTTTTCAGGGCAAAAAGTCGTGCAGAATTACTCCGGGCCACGTGAAGAACTTTTTGTGAAATTTAATTTTTCTGCAAGTAAACGTGTCGTATTGACGACACCCCTTATAGCCCACCCCCTCCAATTAAGGGTTAAAACCTTTAGTAAAATTGAATCAAAACCATGTATTATTTATGTATCAAAATGATATTTTTATGGACTTTTGTATTATATATTTTTACGTAATATCATGTACTTAGAATAATACTAAAAAAATATTAAGAATATTCCTAGAATATTCCGATAGATCAATGTAATACTAATAAGAGTAGAACTAAATCCGTTGATTATGGCTCTATAACTGTAGATAATCTTTGGATGACAAACATAGTAAGTTGGACGCCGAAGGCGAAGAAAAAGAAGGATGACCTAGTTGCAGTTGAACCGAAATTAAGAAATTTTTTCGCAGCAACAGAAGAGTCACTGAAAAATAGGGAAATCGGATTACCGAACCAAGGTATTGTAGAGATTGAAGTAACCTTCACGAACTACAAATTGGTACTAGAAATAGAATCTGAACGAACTGCTAAGATTAAGTATATTGACATTATCGATGTTAAGAAATCTTAGATTAGCAAAAAAGAGGAGATTGTTATGAATCAAATTGAAGCAACCGAAATCGTTACTAGAGTTAAGAGCAAAAACACTTCTACTAAAGATGTTCAAGTCATTACAAAAGCATTGCTCTTATTAGTCGCAGTCGAGTCAGTCGAAAATGTTGATTTAACATCAGATCTTATTGATGGAGAAAAGGTTCAACAGGAAGATTTAAAAGCAATTGGAAAATCTGTTGGTCTAAGATTGCTAAAAGCTCGTAAAGATAAAAAAATGTCCCAGGAGTCCTTAGAAAAAAAATCCAAAATAAGCCAGTCTACAATTTCAAAAATTGAGAAGGGAATTAAAATGATCTCTGTTGATGAGGCTAAAAGGATCGCAAAAGCATTAGATATTACTCCACAGTTTTTAATTGCCGGATAATAGTTTAACTGTGTAAAGTCAATCACTGATCAGCCCTGTCCATGGCGAAAACTCATACAGATGTTAAATCAATAGTTTACCACAGATCAGAAAAAAGTATCAGACTGGTAATTTGAGTCAAATTTGATTATTCTTGAAGGATGTTTTTAGCGTTTGCAGAACTAATTTTGGATATTTGCGTGGCCTGTATCAAAATGATCACGACACCGCTGTCTCAAATTCAAACACAAAACCTGTTTTTACGTTACCAACTTCAAGTTCTCAACCGACAACTTAAAAAACCTGTTAAATTCAAATCCTTTGATCGAGCTTTTTTAGCTACTCTTGGCTCACAGCTTGATGACCTGAAAAGCTCTTGCTTTATATTTAAACCAGAAACTCTTTTAGCTTGGCACAATCGTTTAGTTAAATGGAAGTGGACATATAAAAACTTTCCAGGTAGACCGCCCATCTCAGATGAGATTAAACAACTCGTCTTGCAATTGAAAAGAGAGAATAAATTATGGGGCGTTCCCCGCATCCAAGGTGAATTATTAAAACTTAAAATAAAAGTGGCACAATCAACAATTCGAAAAATACTAAAACAAAATGGCCTTGATCCAAGCGGTAATACTCCAAGCGTTGGCTGGTGGGAATTTATAAAAAGACATGAAAAAGCATGGGCCTGTGATTTCTTCACTCTTGAGACAGCTTTTTTAAAGACACTGTATGTATTTGTAGCCATTGAAATTCATTCCAGAGTAATGATCGGAATCAAGGTGACCACATCCCCAAATCCAGAATGGATTAGAAACACAGTAATTGGACTGATTGGATATGAAGCAGCTCCAGGAATACTTGTTCGTGATGGTGATATTCTTTACGGTAAAGATTTTCAATATAAAATGGAGTCTTACATTAAGCATGTGATTAAAACACCGCCGCAATCACCAAAGGCAAATGCATTTATCGAAAGGCTGATCGGGTCAATAAGGCGTGATTGCACAGATCACTATTTGTTTTTTTCACAAGCTCATCTTCAAGATACACTTGATGAATACCAAACGTATTACAATTCTCATAGGCCTCATCAAGGAATTGAGCAGCAAATTCCGATACCGCAGATAAAAACAGTACTAAAATGCTTTCCTGATAATTTAAAAATAACTAAAGAATCATTTTTTTCTGGACTTCATCACTCGTATTCAGTCGTTGGATGATTTTTCGCCATTGACAGTGAACCTGTGGAACCACAGGTT
>JBBTEQ010000139.1:0-16302 GCA_038042235.1 Bdellovibrionota bacterium
GACGTTAGAATTAATAAAGTTTCCGAAGCCAACACGGCCATATTTTCTTTGGAGCAGGATTTTACGTCTCATATAACCGGAATTTTATCTTATACGGTCACTACTTTTAAAGATCACGGTATTACCCCAGAAGATGAGATTAAATTCGTTTATTCAGGTGAAAGTTTGGTCATTGGCTCTTTCGGTCCAACACTTGATCTGGATTATCGCGATAATTTATTTAATCCGACTAAGGGAAGTTTTTCTCGTTTTGCAATAGAATACGCGGCTGAATCTTTAGGAAACAACAACGTTGATGATTTTTATCGAGCCACAGGCCAAACCACTCATTATTTTCCATTTAAGAATGCCAAAGTTGTTTTTGTTCAGTCGATTCGTGCCGGTTATATTAAAAATATTGATAATCGAAAAGAAGGTGTTCCCTTTGACAAAAGAGGCTTTACTCTTGGTGGCCGAACTACAATTCGCGGCTTTGAATCCTCTGAATTTATCCCAACAACAGGAGTTAATGGCAATATCCCGGCTTCCTTCAGACTTAATACCAGTTCAAGTTATGAACTGTTTAAATCTGAATTACGTTTCCCGATAAATGATGAATATAACTTGGCCGGAGCCATATTCTACGATGGCGGCCGTGTTCTGATTGAAGGTATTCAATTTGCAGATAATTGGCGCGACGCCGCAGGAATTGGCATCAGGTACAACACCCCCGTTGGTCCGTTAAATCTGGAATATGCCCATAAGCTCGATAAAAAAGCAGGTGAGTCTGATGGTGCATTTCATTTGTCCGTCGGCATTTTCTGAGTTAATTTAATTAATGATAGATTTCTAGTATTAAATTTCTAAGGAGCCCCTATGCATCAACACTTACTGCGTGTTTACCCTTCAAAAGAAAAATTAGATCGCAAGGATCAACTGGCCTGGAAAATGGCTGAAATCTGCACGGACAATGCCGTTATCAAAGACGATGTTATTGATATGATCATCAACCGCGTAATTGACAATTCCTCTGTGGCTATCGCCGCAAGCAACAGACATCCCGTTTCATCTGCCAGATCAATGGCCTTAAGCCACCCGCGCGCCGGAGGATCGACTGTATTCGGAATGCCCAATGATCAAAAATTTTCATGTGAATGGGCCGCCTGGGCCAATGGCACTGCCGTTCGTGAACTCGACTATCATGATACATTTTTAGCGGCTGATTATTCTCACCCAGGAGATAACATTCCGCCAATTTTAGCTGTCGCTCAGCAAATGGGAAAAACTGGTAAAGATTTTATTCGTGGTGCAGTGGTTGCTTACGAAATTCAGGTCGATCTGGTTAAGGCCATTTGTTTACACAAACACAAAAAAGATCATATTGCGCATTTGGCTCCTGCCTCTGCCGGTGGCATTGGTGCACTCTTAAATCTTCCCGTTGAAATTGTCTATCAAGCCATTCAACAAGCGGTGCATGTTTCGTTCAGCACGCGTCAGTCACGTAAAGGTGAAATTTCCTCTTGGAAGGCATTTGCACCTGCGCACGCAGGTAAACTAGCCATCGAAGCCGTTGATCGCTGCATGCGCGGCGAAGGCGCTCCCTCACCAATTTATGAAGGTGAAGATTCAGTTCTAGCCTACATGCTTGACGGCAAAGCTGCACAGTACACTGTAACTTTACCTGAGCCAGGTGAAGAAAAAAGAGCGATCTTAGAAACTTATACTAAAGAACATTCCGCTGAGTATCAGTCTCAGGCTTTAATAGATTTAGCAGCTCGTATGAAATCAAAAATTACAAATTTTGATGACATTAAAGAAATCATTATACACACCTCACACCACACCCACTATGTTATCGGTACAGGTGCAAATGATCCGCAAAAAATGGATCCCAAGGCTTCTCGCGAAACATTAGACCACTCGATTATGTATATTTTTGCTGTGGCACTACAAGATGGCAGTTGGCATCACGTGGATTCCTATTCTCCGGAACGTGCAGGTCGCTCAGATACTATTAGATTATGGCATAAAATTAAAACTATCGAAGATGCAAAATGGACTGCTGCCTATCATGATCCAGATCCGAATAAAAAACGTTTCGGCGGTCGTGTTGAAATTATAATGACCAATGGTCAGACCATTGTAGATGAATTGGGAGTTGCTAATGCTCACCCCGCAGGAGCTAAGCCATTTAAGCGCGCCGATTACATCAGAAAATTTGACACATTAACTTCTGATATCATCACCAAAGAAGAAAGAAATCGCTTCATATCACTTTGTGAACGTCTGCCAGAATTAACAGCCGCTGAAATTCAGCAGCTCAACGTACAAATTCAGATCGATAAACTAATAAGTAACAAACGTGATCAAAAAGGAATTTTCTAAATGTTATTCCCAGCCATCACAGCAGCTGAGAAACGAAAACAGTTCAGAGAAAAACTTAAAACCGGAAAGCTTTTACAGTTTCCCGGTTCTTTTTCTCCACTGGTCAGTATGTTGATTGAAAAAAAAGGCTTTGATGGGGTCTATATTTCAGGTTCAGTTTTATCAAATGATTTGGGCTACCCTGATATCGGTTTAACCACATTAACAGAGGTTGCAGCTCGCGGTCGACAAATCGCCAGAACCACGTCTTTACCTGCCATTATCGATGCCGATACAGGATGGGGCGAGCCCATGAACGTAACCCGCACTATTCAAGAATTTATTGAAATGGGTTTAGCGGGTTGCCATTTAGAAGATCAATTAAATCCTAAACGCTGCGGGCATTTAGACAATAAGTCTCTTGTCGGCACGGATGAAATGGTCAAAAAAATAAAGGCCGCAACTTTAGGTAAAAAATTAGATAATAATTTTTTGATTATCGCACGAACCGATGCGCGGGCCAATGAAGGTCTTGAAAAAGCCATCGAACGCGCTAAGCGCTACGTTGAAGCCGGCGCCGAAATGATTTTTCCAGAAGCTTTGCAAGATGAAAAAGAATTCGCAGCGATGAGAAAAGCTATTCAAGTGCCCTTGCTCGCCAATATGACCGAGTTTGGCAAAGGGAAACTCTATACTAAAAGCGAACTTGAAAATTTGGGTTTTAATATGGTTATTTACCCCGTCACTACATTGCGATTAGCAATGGGTGCCGCTGAAAAAGGTTTGGACATAATTAAATCTACTGGTTCGCAAACAAATGCTTTGCCGCTGATGCAAACACGCCAGCAGCTCTATGATTTAACCTCCTACGAAGATTATAATCAGTTCGATCAGAGTATTTTTAATTTTAAATTAGAAAAATAGCTGCATCATTTCAAGCGCGCTGCTAAATATATATGCAAATATTTTTTCCAGCATTAGTGTCGCTTTAACTTGGCCCGCTCATTGCAAACCATCTGATACAAGTCATAAAAATAAATTATGATACCACACAATTATTTAAGGAAAAGCATTTATGAAAAATGTCAGTTTGCTATTGTCTTTGTTACTTCTTTGCACAGTTTCATTTGCAGCTGAAACTAATATCCAAAATATAAGCCCTCAAGAGGCAATTGAATCCGTACAGCGTGCGGCTGACGCAAATATTAAAATGCTTTCTGAAACTATAAGAGAACTTAAGTCTAAAAATTCTAATAAAAAACTATCAAGTTTGCAAAATGGAAATTTTCTCGAAAGTTTAATTTCTCCATCAAGAGAATGTGACGACGATGATAATAAACCAGATCCGGTTCGATGCGTTCCTAATTGCACATGGAGAAGATCTGATGGAAGCTGCATCAGCTATGGACCTGATTTCTGTGGGCCTAATGCGTCTTGTACAGAAAATTGCACATGGAGAAGATCTGATGGAAGTTGTATCGACTATGGCCCAGACATTTGTAATTAATTGAAGTCTTTTATCCATCTCAGTAGCTCAGTGTACAATGTACACTGAGCTACTGAGTACGTAGCAAAACACCAAAATTATAAACTATCTTAATAAAAATTCTATTAATAGGCCTATTTGGGGCTGAGACTTATTCAGCATGGCCATAACGAAGCTTTATCAAAAATTGCAATTTTAACTATAAAAACAGAATTTCAGAACCTAACCCGCCATCACCTTTGTAAATTTACTTGATTACAGCAAAAAATTGTGAGGAAATTAACTCGGCGACGGGTTTAGATACCCCGGAGGTAGCACAAATATGGGCTTTATTTTACTTATCCTCAAGCCGAGCCTTACTTCAAGATTGCTTGTGATGCCTAAGCAGTAAATATGACCGCAGAACTCTATAAAATCTTCCGAAATTCACTTAAAAACATACATTTGTACATCGGACTAGTCTTCGGGCCCATTGTTCTGACTTTAGGGATTACAGGAGCAATTTTAGCATTTGAAAAAGAGATTGATTATAAGCTAAATTCCAGTCTGTGGACTGTATCGCCGCAAGAAACACGTGTTTCTCTTCAAAGTATCTTAGAAAGTATTCAAACTAAGTTTCATTCGCAGCGTTTTCTTAGAGTTGAAATACAGTCGAATATAGTTCGACCCATTGTCTTTTCTACTTCGGATGATTTTCAGGTATTTGCCGATCCCTATAGTGGGGCCATTTTGGGCTCGCGAAAATATTTAAATACCTTTTTCGGCGTTAATCGCGAAATTCATCGGTCACTTTTCCTAGAAGGTATCGGAAAGCAAATCGTGAGCGTTACTTCCCTCGTAGTTATTGGTTTAATATTATCAGGTCTTTTTTTATGGTGGCCGCGAAAAAAGCAAAGCTTTAGAAACAAGTTCTCGCTTAAAATGCCTGCAAGTTGGAAAGGGATTAATTTCAAAGTCCATTCATTATTAGGCTTTATGGCGTCCTTTTATCTTTTTATTTTAGCTTTTACCGGAGTGGCTTCTGGCTTTAATTTCGCAGAAAAAGGTATTTTTGGATTTTCCGACAGTGTCCTCCCTGCCTGGAAAAATCATCCTTTTTCGCGAGGTACATCAACGAGCCGACAAACTACGCTCGATGAAGCGTTTAATACAGCGAGCAAAATCATCCCAAATGCCGACTGGACGGATATAATTTTGCCCCAGACCCATAACTCCTCTTTCGAAATTAATCGCGCTGTCACTACCCTTTTTAGCCAACAATCAGAAAATTTTATTTATATAGATAAATTCGATGGAGCGATACTGCGCATAGATTATGCTATTGACCGACCTTTTAGCGCTGAACTTCCAATTATTCTGACACCTTTGCATGAAGGAACAATCTGGGGACTTTCTACCAGAGTGTATGCATTTCTTTGTAGTGTTGCTCTAATGTTTTTAGTCCTCGGTGGGATTTTTTTATGAATGCCAGGATTGAAAACCCACTCTTCTAAGATGGCTTTAAAACACCTCAATTGGTCAAGTGGATCTTTTCTGAAGTGATTACATAGTGACGAGAAATTAATGATTGAAAGGGGAAGAGCTCAAACCTCTCCCCTATCGACAAATGACTTTTGCGCAACAATAAATACAATGCAAAAATCGGATAGACCAATATTGCTAAAGGTAAGAATAATAAATCCTCTGCATACACCGAGGTGTACTTAATACGAATATTTTTAAAACCATTTTCTTGCAATAAGGAAACGATGGCCTGAGGTAAAACAATATTCCAGTTGCCTTCATTAATTGAATATAAAAGTTTGAATCTTTTAAAATGGCCAAAAAATAAAAAATGCAGTCGATCTCGCATGGTCATTATATTGTCGTTGGTCAGCACTAATGTTCCAGAGGGCCTCAGTGCCTTAAAAAATAAAGTTATTAAATTCGGAATACCATCAAAACACATAACCCCGCTAATACAGGTTATGAAATCAGCACTGGCTGGCTTCTGCAGAGCAAAAAAATCATGGGCGCTTAATTTATAAAACTGAATATTAGTGTCGGCTACCTCAGTGAATAAATCGACAGCTTTAATTTCTAAATTTGGATATTTATCTCTTAAAAACTTTGCAAACTCACCATTGCCGCAGGGCGCATCTACCAGCAACTTATCCGCTGAACCAAACTCAAGCTTTGAGACCAAGGACTCATAGACCACTTGATTGACGTTTTTTTGGGTATTGGCTTTAGGAATTGATTTCATGAGACTAAATTGATAACTTTTAGTCCCATAAGAGTCAAATAATGCTTACTGGAGAAAAAAATGTCTGAATATATAAATCCCGATTACGTGGCAGAACCTGAAAAAATGAATGTTAAAAAGGGCCTTGAGGGTGTTGTTATGGACACCTCCAGTGTTTCAAAAGTAAACGCCGACACCAACTCACTGGTTTATCGTGGTTATCCGGTGCAAGATTTAGCTGAAAACTGTTCTTTTGAGGAAGTGGCCTATTTGTTATACAATGGTGAGCTGCCAAATAAAACTCAGCTAACTGAGTTCTCAGCTAAAGAAAAATCCCTTCGCGACATAAGCAAAGAAAATCTGAATGTTATAAAAATGTTACCAAAAAAATGTCACCCGATGGACTCAATCCGAACTGGAGTTAGTTTTTTAGGTTGTGAAGATACACGCATCTGGGATTCCACTCCGGCCACCAACCTTGATAAAGCCATACATCTGCTGGCAAAAATTCCCACCATGATAGCTGCCGATTATAGATTTAAAAAAGGTTTGGATTTTATCGCGCCCAATCCGAGCTTAAGTATTGCCGAAAACTTTTTTCATATGTGCTTTGGAAAAGTACCTGAAGCACGCGTGGTTAAGGCTTTTGATGTCTCTTTGGTGCTGTATGCGGAACACAGTTTTAACGCCTCTACCTTTACATCTCGAGTTGTCACTTCGACTCAGTCTGATATTTATTCTGCGACGACAGCTGGAATAGGCGCTTTAAAAGGCCCTTTACATGGCGGCGCGAATGAAATGGTGATGCATATGATGATTGAAATTGCTGACGCTGAAAAAGCGGAGCAATGGATGCTAGATGCTTTGGTGCAAAAGAAAAAGGTCATGGGCTTTGGTCACCGAGTTTATAAATCCGGCGACTCACGCGTACCGACTATGAAAAAATATGCGCAGGTTATGAGTGATGTAACCGGTCAACAAAAATGGATGCAAATGTACAATTCGCTTGAAAAAGTCATGGTAGAAAAAAAGAAAATTTATCCGAATTTGGATTTTCCAGCAGGTCCTGCATATTACATGATGGGTTTTGAAATTGATTTTTTCACTCCGATTTTTGTAATGGCACGAACAACAGGTTGGTCCGCTCATATAATGGAGCAAACAGCTAACAACCGCATTATTCGCCCGTTATCAGAGTATATTGGCAGTACGCAAAGAAAAGTGACCCCACTGAACGAAAGAAAATAATCCATGACTTCCAGCCAGCAGCCTAAAAGAATTTTTCTAACCGATTACACGGCACCGTTCTTTCAGGTTAAAAGTGTTCAGCTGGATTTTAATCTTCATGAAACCAAAACCATCGTAACAACGCGGCAGTCATTTATTAAGTTAGAAGATCATCCTCTCATTTTAAATGGTGAGAATTTAAAACTGCTTTCGATAAAACTAGATCATGCAGAACTGTCAGATGCCGATTACATGACCGATGCAGAAACTCTGACTATTAAAAAAACACCAAAAGAATTCACACTGGAAACGGTGGTTGAAATCAATCCTTCAATAAATACCGCTTGCGAGGGACTCTATTTATCAAAAGGTATTTTTGCTACTCAATGCGAAGCCGAAAGCTTTAGAAAAATAACTTATTTTTTGGACCGCCCTGACGTGATGACGGATTATAGTGTCACCATAACAGCTGATAAAAAAAAGTACCCAGTTCTATTATCAAATGGTGATCTGATTTCTAAAACTGATTTAGCTGACGGAAAACACCGAGTGCTGTGGAAAGATCCATTCAAAAAACCCAGTTATTTGTTTGCACTGGTCGCCGGAGATCTCGGAGTTGTTGAAGGTAAATTCACCACTCAATCCGGAAAAAATGTAAAACTTGAGGTCTTTGCCTCTCATGGAAAGCAAAATCGCTGTCATCATGCTCTGGAATCACTAAAAAAATCTATGCAGTGGGATGAGCAAAAATTTGGCCTTGAGTACGACTTAAATCAGTACATGATTGTTTCAATTGATGATTTCAATATGGGCGCCATGGAAAATAAGGGCTTAAATATTTTTAATTCACGTTTAGTTTTAGCTGACCCTGAATCGGCGACAGACAAAGATTTTGACCGCATCGAATCTGTGGTGGGTCATGAATACTTTCATAACTGGACCGGAAATCGTGTTACTTGCCGCAATTGGTTCGAACTTTCTCTGAAAGAAGGTTTAACTGTTTTTAGAGATCAGGAATTTTCATCTGACCTTAATTCGCGAGCTGTTCAGCGTATAAAAGATGTTGATGCACTTCGTGAAAGACAATTTGCCGAAGATGCCGGGCCCAACTCTCACCCAGTAAGGCCTGAAAGTTGCCTGGCAGTTGACAACTTTTACACTTCGACTATTTACGAAAAAGGTTCAGAGCTGATTCGCATGATGCAGACAATGGTCGGCACCAAGGGTTTCAGACGCGGCATGGACGAATACTTTAAACGCCACGACGGACAAGCTGTTACCATAATCGATTTCGCAAATGCCATCGCCAGCTCCAACAATGCAGATTTCTCACAATTTAAATTGTGGTACAGCCAAGCCGGAACTCCTGAAGTAACGGTGACCGAAAATTATGATTCCGCAAAAAAAGAATACACACTTAAATTAAAACAGTTTTGTCAGCCTACCGAAAAACAAGCTATTAAAAAAGCTTTTCATATCCCATTACTTATAGGTTTAATTGATTCTTCAGGAAAAAATTTAAGTTTAAAATCAAATGACATCACTTATAACTCTGACGAAAAACCCGTCATCCACTTAAAACAACTGGAGCAGAGTTTTATATTTACAGATGTATATGACCGGCCTGTTCTTTCGTTAAATCGTGAGTTTTCGGCGCCAATTAAGTTAAACTGGAGTGCGACTCAATCTGAGCTTTTACATTTGATCAAGTTTGATAGCGATGCCTTTAATAAACGCGAAGCCTGCTTTAAAATGACATTAGAGGAACTACAAAAACTGATTGCGAGCTATCATAGTAAGATTCCACTACATCCAAATACTGAAATTGTTGAAACCTTGGCCTACGTATTGCGTGACGACAAGCTAGATCCTCAGTTCAAGGCCTTAATGTTGCAAATTCCTGACGATGATATTTTAGCACAAAGTGAATCCATCTTAGATGCAAAAGCATTTCATGCAGCCAGAAAAGCCTTGATCGATGCTTTCGTAATAAAAAATGAAACCTTAATTATTGAAAAGTATAAAAAACACCACCAACTCAATACACCCGGGGATCGCGCCCTGAAAAATAAAATTTTAGATTATTTAATTGAAGCCCTACCCGTGCCGGCAACGCAAATAGCATTTGAGCAATTTAATTCGGCCAAAAATATGACTGATAAAATCAACGCCTTGGCCAGTCTTTGCCAAACGTACTCCCCAGAAAAGAAAAAGGCTTTGGCTGATTTTTTTAATACCTGGAAAGACGATGCGGTGGTGTTTAATAAATGGTTGTCCGTACAGGCCAATTCTAAAGTTCCAGACACTTTTAAAACACTTATGACTATTGCGAATACGTCAGTATTCAGCTTAGAAAACCCAAATAATATTTACTCTTTACATTCAGTTTTAGGTAATAATCATCTGATTATGCAACAAGATCCAGATACTTTTAAGTGGCTCTGTGATGAAATCATTAAAATTGATAAACTCAACCCACAAGTGGCGGCGCGTGTTTGTAGCAGTTTTAATTTTGTTAAAAAATTCCCACACGACCTAAAGACTCTTGCACAGACTGAAATTAAACGAGTGTTGAGTGAAACTGGTTTATCTAAAAATTCACGAGAGCTTTTGCAGGGCTGCGTTTAACTAGACGTTAAAGCGTGTTCGGCACTGCTTAAGGAACTCGGTTCGAGTTTCAGGTAAATTCTTAAATGAACCCCTTAAATCCGCCGTGGTGGTGGTGCTATGAGTATCCTGTATTCCACGAGCAATAACACAATAGTGTTTGGCGTTAATATGAACCCCAACATTTTCGGTATCTAAAATAAATTGTAAGCAATCGGCGATCTGTTTGGTCAATCTTTCCTGAACCTGCGGGCGCTTAGCGAAGTATTCAACAATACGATTTATTTTAGAAAGACCAATTACTTTTTTATTCGGGATATAAGCTACAGTTACAAAACCATCGATTGGCAAAAAGTGATGCTCACAGATGGACATCACTTCAATATCTTGCACGCAGACCATTTGGTCGTACTGCATACTATTATCGATAACAGAGATTCTAGGAAAATTTTTAGGATCTAAACCACTAAAAACTTCATTAACAAACATTTTAGCAATTCTTTTAGGAGTATCTTTTAAGCTGTCATCATTAAGATCCAAGTCTAAATACTTCATAATTTCTGAAAAATGAAACTTTATTTTTTCAATTTTTTCATCGTTGGTATAATTAGAATTTAATGTTGGAGAAGGTCTGACATTAGTTAAAATCTCAAGTATTCGTTTTTCTTCGTTTTGTATCTCTAAATGTGAACCAGTACCACCCATAAACCCCGCCTTAATTTGCGCGAGTCTATAAAACAATAGCTATAAAAGCAACTCTGATGCCTGTTTTGCCGACTGGAGGGCCCCTTCTATGCTATAAATGTCTTTAGTTGCTGTAAAATCTCCTAAAATCTGAAAATTAGGGTTTAAGGCTCGGGGTATAGTCATAGAATTTCTGAAATTTGAGCCCTTTATTAGGCTCACATGGCTCCAGTCATAAAGTTGGTCGGCCTGCAGTTTTTGAAAGGGGTAATTAATCTGCATATGCTTTTTAAGTACATCGTAAATTTTTTCGGTAGAAACATTGGCCCCAGATGGATATTTCACATCGATTTCAAGCGTTGGTAGAGATTTGTTTTTTTTAATTATTTGACGAATTTCAAGACCAGAATAATCAGTCTTCATATAGGGTTTTAGACTAGAACCGCTACTAGCGGGCAAAATGAGCTTAACAGTGTTTTCAATATTCAAAGCATTCAGCCACTCCGCCGCCCAATGCATTTCTGGAAGGCCGAGCAGACCCTTAACCGACTTCCACTGCGTCGGCGGGATAGCCAATGCAATTTTTTTGCAATTATATTGCTGCTGCCCGGTTGGGTGTTGAAAAACCAAATTATAGCGTGTGCCCTTTTTTTGAATTTCAATTAATTTCCAGCGCAACCTGAAACTTCTGTAAGGAATAAGTCCGACGGTTCTTTCAAACAAAACATCAGTCATCGTCTGCATGCCATTCGACAAATACATAAAATCTTTATTCAGCTCTGTTGTTTCAAGTGATAAAGATTTAACAAGCTTTTTGGCCAAAATATCGTTGTTTGATAATAGCGATGCCCCATAATCGGTTCCGGCAAAGGATTTAATTCTACCGCCTAAATTATTAGATCCCTCAAATAATCTGAACTCTGTTTTGCTGTTTCTGAGCATGTGGGCCAAATACAAACCCGATACACCACCACCGATGATGAGGACTTCATCATCAAAACTGTACCTATCATCAAATAAATAATCATCAAAAGATGAACATGAAGAAAATGTTGATAAAGTGGCTAAGCCCGCCGCACCTATAAGGCTATTTTTTAAAGCACTCTTAATGAAACTTCTTCGACTTTTTATAATGCTCACCCCTACAGAGAATGCTACACTCTCTTGGTGTTTCCAGCAAATAATCTCCCTCAATTTTTTGAAGAATATTTTGAAGAGCTCAGTACTCAAAGTTGGACTCAAATCCCGATTGATACCGATTTTTCAATTAAGCTTCGGAATTCAGCAGAATCCAAATTTAATTCTGATCTATTCAAAGCAGCAAGAGTTACGGACTCTATCAACCCCCTGCCCACTATTAGAAATGATAGCATTTTTTGGCTAGATGCGAAATCAGAAACGTTAAATGCAACGGATCAGGTGGCTTTAACACAAATCGATGTTCTTAAAGAAAGCCTGAAGAATTACTTCAGACTTTCTTTGACCGAGCTTGAATGCCACTATGCAGTTTATCCAGCCGGCCACTTTTACAAAAAACACAGCGATGTAACCGCTCAAAATAATAAACGCATTTTTTCATTTGTAATCTATCTTAACAATTCTTGGCAGCCAGATGATGGCGGTGAACTTCTGGGTTATGAGGAGGAACAGACCCTTTTTAAGATCAGGCCGCAGGCGGGCAACATGATTTTATTCAAGAGTGAGCTCGAACATGAGGTCTTAACCACTTACAAAACCCGCTATTCATTAACGGGGTGGATCCGCAAATGAAGCCCGGAGCAAAAACTATTCTGCGTATTATTTTTTTAGATAGAATGCATTTCAGACTTCTGATTTTAACTCTATCACTACTTGCCGCCATCTTTGGCCTTGCCGTTCCCTATTATCAAAGAATATTTTTAACAAACCTCAGTTATTTATCATTATTTATTTGTGTTGTTTTATCTTTATTTTATTTGGTGTTTAATCAGCTCACATTATTTTTTGGCCAAAGTGAATCCATTCACTCGCAAAGAAAATTGGCTGAAGTTCTATATGGGCATAACCTGAAATTAAAACCTTTAACTTTACAAAAAAACACGGTCGGCGAAATCGTATCACTTTACTCGACTGACGTGCCCAGCGTGACAGTTTGGCTCGAGCAATCGCTACCCTATGGCCTCACGATCTTATTTCCACTGATCTTGACTCCATTATTTTTATATCATTTATATGGTTTAAGCCTCAGTTTCAGCTTTGGTCTGGTCGCGGTACTAGTGTTTTTAAACAGTTTGATTGCTTACCGCCAGTCAATTTTTTTCTTTAGATTTAAAGTCTTATTTGCTGATCGCATGGGTTTGGTTAACGAATGGATTCAGAATATAAAAGGACTCAAGGTTTTGAACTGGGTTGCAGGGTTTGAAAATAAAATAATAAAAAAGCGCATCGAGGAAACCCGCAACCGCATCGATATGATGACCAATGGTCAAATTATGAATTCAGTTTCTTCCAATATGATGTTTTGGCTGAATTTAGCCTTACTCGGTTTTTTTATTTGGATTCATGACCAAGACTTTAGTAAATCTGATATTATTGCCTTGCTTTGGGTAACGGTTGTTTTTCTAGCAAGACCATTAAGGCAACTTCCTTGGTTTTTCACTTTTGTGTTTGATGCTTGGAACTCATTTAAAAGACTTGAAGAATTTTTTGATTTACAGAATAAGCCAGAATCTATTATATCAAATAAAAAAACAGAGCCTCATCATATACTTGAGGTCAAAAATTTAAATCTGCAAATTGATACTCATGTGCTGCTTAAAAATATCAATCTTAATGTCAAGCCTAAAGAAATCATTGCCCTGATTGGCCCTGTGGGAGCTGGCAAGAGCCTGCTAATCAAATCAATTATCAATGAAACCCCCTTTACAGCAGATATTTTTTATAAAGAAAAGGTCAGCTATCTTCCGCAGGATCACTTTATTATGAGTGCCAGCTTGCGAGATAATATGAACTTTAATTACCAGTCTTCCCACGAATTTGACGGCCAAATTGTCAAACACCTGTCGCAGGCCCAATTTGATTTTGAACTCGACCGCGTAACACAGGGACTGGATACTGTTATTGGCGAGCGAGGACTTAATTTATCTGGAGGGCAAAAGCAGCGGGTAAGTTTGGCGCGACAGCTCATGCATCCAAATTCTTTACTGCTGCTGGATGACCCCCTGAGCGCTGTTGATATTTCAACCGAGCAAAAGTTAATTAACGAATTTGTTAATCTGCAAGATCAAGGTTATTCAATACTATTAACCACGCAAAGATTTAGCACCTTACCCTATTGTAGCCGCATTGTTTTTTTAGATCAGGGCGAAATAAAATATGATGGGGATGCCAAGGAATTTTTAAAGCTCCCTGAATATAATTCATTTATTAAAGGCCTCATTTGAAAAAGCCCATTATCAAAGCCTATTCAAAGACGCTCTACGACACCTTACTACAGGCCTACCGGCCCTTTATGCTGCGAATTGCCATATTGATTTTAATAGGCTTTATCGCGCGGCTACTGATTTTATCAAATGCCCAGATCATAGGTGAGTTTTTAGATCGAACCAACATAGTTAATTCCGAAAATTTAACACCACTATTTTATAAAATCCTGAACATCAGCATTATTTCTTTTGTACTGACTTTGTTTTACCGAATTTTATTTTCAAGTTTTTCAGCCTTAGCGGTGTCTCGTATCTATGATGAAACCACCTATAGGGTATCACGCTTTCCGATTAGTTTTTTTGAAAGCCAGCCGGTCGGAAAAATCACCACCCGCTTTTCAAGCGATTACGGTAACGCCTTTAGGCTGTTCGGCGGACCACTGGCCGAGTTTTTGTCGATCCTGTTTGATTTAATTTCCATCATGGTTTTATTGGTCTTTATTCATCCCTATTTTTTACTAACCTTTGGGTGCGCCTCATTTGTTTATTATCTTTTACTGGTTCGCAATCAGGGTAGACTGCGGGAAACACGCAGAAATTTATCGGCACTTCGGGCCCCCTCAATTTCTCATTTTTCTGAAACCGTACAAGGCGCTACAGTCATCCGCCAAAATTCAAAAGAAGCTACGTTTATTAACAAATTTATGGAATATGATTCAAAATACCTAGCCACTAAATGGGCGGTATTCTGGAGAGTGACCAAATTTTCTTTCGAACTCAACATCTTATCGACTGTGCTGTTTACTTTAAACGGATTCATCTGCCTTTATTTAATTAAAAACAATACCATGGGTATAGGGCTAACAGGCGTTGTGCTCAGCTTTTCAATGCTGGCCGCTCATACCCTACAAATGTTTTTTGAATGGTTCTCGCAGTTTGAAGAAGCCTTTACAGCTGTCGAAAAATTAGATGAGTACATCCGCCACCCCATCGAACCCGGAATCAAACTTCCGAGTTATTCTGATTTTTTGACTTCGCATCCAAAGAAAGACAAAAAGCAGGACAAGCATCAAGAAAAACAACAAAACAACACCAGCACATTAACATCCCAAGCTGATTTGCAAGTTGAGAACCTGTGTTTTAAGTACCCCAGCTCTCAAGAGCTGATTTTAAATGAGATCTCATTTAAATTAAAAAAAGGGGGGAAGCTGGGCATTATTGGCCGAACAGGCTCCGGTAAAACAACCCTCATTTCTCTTTTACTCAAGCTTTATCCCGCCCAAAAAGGCGTCATTATGGTTAACGGAGTGAATGAGCCCGATAACGAGAAGCATAGATCATTATTTTCAGTTATTTCACAGGATCAGTTGTTTCTAACCGGAACAATACGAGACAACCTAGACCTATTCGGAAATAAATCGAATGCAGAGCTTGAAAATGTACTAAAAAAAGTAGGCTTAAAACATTCACTATCAACACCAGTTGCAGAAAAAGGCCAAAATTTATCCTATGGCGAAAAGCAACTTTTAAGTTTGGCTCGGGGGCTTTTGCAAAATTCACTTATTTTTATATTTGATGAAGCCACTTCTAATATTGATCCTCAATCAGAAACTCTGATGAACCAAGCCCTGAAAGAATTACTCAATGATAAAACCCAGATCAGAATTGCTCACAGACTACAGACCGTTGAAGATTGTGACCAAATTTTATGGCTCGATCATGGCAGCATAAAAAAAATAGGCCCCGCAAAAGAAGTTCTTGTCGCTTTTAAAGAATCAAGGTAATTTGATTTTTTATCGCATAAAATAAAGGGGAATCCATGAATAGCGAAGAGCCTAAAACCCCCGATGCAGAACTAATTGCCAACGATCTTGCCGTTATCCATGATGAGTGGTCTCACTTAAATAATGAAAAACGAATTGCTAAGTTTAATTCGCTTAATAGAACCGAAGCTGAAGAGCTTTTTCTTAATTTAAACGCCCCGGACCAGTGTGCGCTGATTGAAGATCTTACAAATCTTGAAATTCGTTCGTGGCTGCGCCTACTGGCCCCCGATGATGCGGCCGATTTAATTCAAGAATTCAATTCTAATCGCAAAGAAGAGCTGCTCTCGCTACTTGACCCCCAAACAAAACGAGAGGTCTCGGCCCTGCTTGCCTATGCCGAAGACGCTGCCGGCGGACTCATGAATTCCCGCTTCATCCGCCTACGCCCGAATATGAATGTGGATGAAGCCATCAGTTATATACGTATTCAAGCTAAGACCCAGGTGGAAACGGTTTACTATTCATACGTCTTAGACACCGAGCAAAAACTAGTCGGTGTAA
>JBBTEQ010000140.1:0-9809 GCA_038042235.1 Bdellovibrionota bacterium
ACTCCGACTCCAACTCCAACACCGACTCCTACACCGACTCCAACACCGACTCCAACACCAACTCCAGTTTGTGATCCCAATATTTATCAGAGGGATGCAAACGGTAATTATGTTGTAGTACTAGGTTCCAATGGGCAGTACGTGGGGGTTCTAAGCCAAGATGTGGTATTTATGGTTCTTGTGTGGAAGGACAAAACAACGAACACAATTTTGGGTGTATCCGGCTATGGAGCTGTTCCACAGTGTGATTGGGATGTAAATGGTACGATGTATTTTAATAGCTTGATTAATAGTTTACAATATTTTCCGCCATTTAACTGCGCTGGCACCTACACAAAACCAGCAGGTACTGTACTTGACTTTCAATACAACTATTCGGCGATTCAGACTACTTGCCCTTAGTTGATTTTTTATCAGAACAACGCACAGTTCACTTTTGAGCTGTGCGTTTTTTTAGATTTTACATGCTCTTAAGTAGACTCATAAGACTTGACCAAAACCGGTCGGAGACTTAGCCTTTTAATGTGGATCTTAAAAAAAAACTTCTCATAAGTTGTCTTTGCATATTTTTTATAGCTGAAGTGTTATTTCTGGTTAATATTAAAACCCCAACTCATCATAATTTTGACGAGGCCCATTATGTGCCTGCCGCCAAACAGTTTTTAGAGCTTGCAGAAATAAAAAATCTAGAACATCCCCCCTTAGGAAAACTTTTAATTGCATCTGGCATAGCTGTATATGGCGATAACCCTCTTGGCTGGCGAATTATGAGCACTTTGTTTGGGGCACTTACTTTAGTTGGAATGTTTCTGATTGCCTTTGTATTATTTCAAAAACTAAATATCGCATTATGGGTAGCAGGGCTTACTCTAATGAACCAGCTTCTTTATGTCCAGTCTCGTATTGCAATGATTGATATATTTATGTTCTTTTTTTTAAGTATAACGATACTCGCTTTTTCTGTAATTTGGCTAATAGATTTAAATAAAAAAAATCGACAGTACGCTTTTTCAATAATGGGTGGCAGTCTTGGACTTGCCTCGGCTTGTAAGTGGTTTGGGCTAGTATGCTTAGTTGCAATTATTGCGTTATTTATTTTTATAAAGATTTTTAATAAAATAATGAAACCAAAAAAGTCAGTAAATTTAGGCATGAGTGCAATGCCCTTGCGCGCGGGTTTATTCTGGCTTATTGCGACTTTTTTGGTAACTTATTTTATCACGTTTAGTCCATTCTTTTTTGCACATACTGTCCAGGGCGAAGTGAATGGCATTTCTGATTTAATAAATTTGCAAATTGTAATGTGGAAGGGGCAGCAAGCAGTTGGCGCTAGTCATCCCTATACGAGTCACTGGTGGCAATGGCCTTTTATGGTTCGGCCAATCTGGTATACATTTGATCGCGATATCCTTTCTGACAAAATGGTTAGCGGCGTTATTTTTCTTGGAAATCCATTGATTATGTGGAGTGGGGTTTTGGCCATTCTAATTTGTATTAGGTCGTGGTTTAAAACTCGTAGTTCAATTTCATTTATTATTCTTTTTTTCTATGGGTTATTTTTTGCAAGCTGGATTTTTATTCCAAGAAAAATTTCATTTTATTACTACTATTACCCTGCCGCGATGATTTTAAGTTTAGCTCTTGCACAGGCTTTTGAATTGATTGAATCTGACCTGTTGAAAAAAAATAGGTGGTTGAAGTGGATTTTTTTATTGTCTTCTGCTATTATATTTTTTTACTTCTTACCGGTTCTAGGCGGATTTAAAATATCGATGTCCGAATATATTAAAAAAATGTGGCTTAATAGCTGGATTTAAGTTCCAGGTTCCGAATTAATGGCGGAGGATGCGAGATTCGCCATATGAGCTATTCTCTAAATTTTCGGTTAAAGCCCTAAAAAATCAGCCTAAACTGCAAAAATTTTTTTACTTTATTCAAAAATTTATTTATTTTTAATTTCACACTGAATAGCATTCATATTTTAGCATTTAAATCCGATAAGTATAATTACCCAGACTTCAGTATTGAAGCAAGGAGAGTTAGGCTGAAAAAAACCACTTTATTTTGTATAACGCTCGTCATGATATTATCAAGCTGTTTGGCTGAAAAAAAAGACAATCTTAGCGATCAAAACTCTGTGGTGCCGCCAGTCGAACCAAGCCCCCCAACACCAACTCCGACGCCTGATTTAGTTGAAAAAATTAATGGTGTTACTATAGATTCGATCAGTAATATAAACGACATCGTTACGTCGTTAAAAAATTTAAGTAGCAAACCAACAACAAGAATAGTCTTTGATGAATTTATTGCGGCTTCAACCTACAAGACCGCCGTGGCAAAAATAAAAGACGTCAGTTTTGTAATGGGTGAAATCCTTGATTCTTTTTATTTGAATCAATATACGGTGGCGAGCTATGAGCAACGAACTGTAGAGTATCTAAATACCCTTGGTGATTGCGTCGATATTTGGGAAATCGGAAATGAAATAAATGGCGAATGGGTTGGCACAACCTCCGAGGTTGTACAAAAAATGAAGTCGGCCTACGATCAGGTTAAATTAAGGGGCAAAAAAGCTGCGCTCACACTATACTACAACGAAGGCTGCTGGGAAGATCCTAAAAACGAAATGTTTACTTGGACTGCTAACATACCAGATGAGATGGTACAAAATTTAGATTATGTTTTTGTTAGCTATTATGAAGATGACTGCAATGATCTTCAGCCCGACTGGCCAGTAGTTTTCAAACGTCTTGCAGAAAAGTTTCCAAAATCTAAAATAGGATTTGGCGAAGTGGGCACGCTTAATAAAGCTAACAAAGCTGAGTTTATAAATCGCTATTACAAATTAAAAATCACCGAGCCAAATTATGTTGGTGGATATTTTTGGTGGTACTATAAACAAGACATGGTGCCGATGACAAAATCATTATGGACAGTATTCAACGATGCCACTAAGTAATTTAAGAATTTGAGATTTCCAAGCACCATTATTTATTAAGTCAATATTCAAGTCGTTTATTAACAACCGCCAGGGGGGCGAAAAGGGAATGAATAGTCTTCCCACTTACCATTACTCTTCACAACTACTAGGTTTATCTTATCTTTGTCCCCAATTAGGACATGGAAGCCATTACTCTCAGAAAAATAGTACAAACCAATTAGATCTTTTAATTCATTGTAATAACTGATGTTGTAGGAATCCAGTGGCGTTAGGAGTTCTGATTTTCCATCCTTGTAAAGAAATATTCCCACCCAAGCTAAGTCTCCAACTGGGTTCTTTTCAGGATCTCCCTTAACATGTATAGTGGAGGTTATTTTAACAATGCTTTCAGACTCATTAGGGACATAGAAGATCTCCTCAATTTTTCCATTTTTTGAATTTGGCGGCAGGGAAAATTTTAAAATATCTAATTTTTTGTTATTTTTTTTTAGCCCCTCTTTGCCAATGAACATTCCTTTACCCTTAGATGGAATAATTGACGAAACGTACATGACGTTGTTAACTGACTTAATTTTAGCAATTATTTTTGGTTTTTTTTCACCTTCACAGCCCAGTTCTTCTTGAATATCTATCTTATCAATTTGAATTTTTTTGACATCTGACTTGCTATAGGAATAAAGAGACAAGTTACATTTATCGTGTACATATTTATTTTGATCTATTTTCGAAAGGCTTAGAAATCTTTCGTCAGGCCCAGAGCATGGTGTGGTCCCAGTTGCATATGCATATTCTCTAAATTGTTCGTAGATAACAATCGTGTCTCCCTGAGTTCTATACAATAAAGTGCCAGTGTCTGGTTTCAGTTCCATAGCATAGACGTGACTACAAATAAGCAGAGTTAATACGAAAAAAAAATTGATTGTCATAAATATCCTTAGCTGTAGAAAGATTAAGACAATAGAGATTTATGGTCAATAACCCTAAGATTTTAATAGACAAATAATGGCGGAGGATGCGAGATTCGAACTCGCGAGACCCTTTCGAGTCTACTTGCTTTCCAAGCAAGCGGATTCAACCACTCTCCCAACCCTCCGGTAAGATAATAAATAATCGAGCCGACCGTATTTGACAACTACAGAGTATGGATTTTGCGTGCTTATCGTGCAAAAATCTACTTCTTTTGATCTAGACAATGGTGCAGCTTCAAATTTCTAGTCTAGCCAGCTCGTGGTATTATTTTTTAGAATGGGGCATGCTAAAAAAAATATGTCAAATTGTGTTCCTATCAATTTTGTTACTAACTACACAACAGGCTTTCGCGCAGGCTACTCAAGCTGTGCCTCCGCAAATAACAACTGATGAAGCGCTTCCAAAAATTGAAGACCTAAAGGCTCTGGATTATCCTGAGCTGCAAGTGGTGCCAAGAGCCTCTGAGCGTTTAGTTTTGGAGTCGGCAAGCGTAAGAGAGCATGGAATGATGTTGATGTTTCCTTATCTGGCCTCTGCAGCCATGACGCTTTCTTCCGGTTTAGCCGTGGGTTCTAATTTAAGAACTGATTTTTCAGAAAAGGATAAACATGATGCCACGCTCAATTCAAGTCTAGCCGCCGGTGTTGGTCTTGCGGGAATCGGCTTGGTCTATTGGTTTACAAATTCTGATAATTACGGATCCGCATTGGTGCAGATTCGTAATTTAAAAAACAAAGATCGAAGAACCGAACTCTTAAGAGAACGATTAGCCGAAGAGGCTTTTGAAAAATCGGCTCGTACTATTTCACAGTGGAAATGGGCGTTTGCGGCCACTAATTTTATTGCCTCGGCGCAGTTAACCGGAAAGAGTAAGGGCGATACTAATATAATTCCAAGTTTAAGTGTTTTGGCTTCGCTACTACCACTTTTTGTAACATCTAGTTATGAAACAAACCACAGCAAACTACAGGACTATAAACGCCGCATTTACGTTCCCTTGACCTGGTTTGATTATCAGTACAGTGCGGAACAGGCGTCGATGCAGCCCCGACTGAATGCCGTATGGACATTCTAAAAGTTAAAATTTCTTTAGCTTTTTTTGCAATTGTTTTCACAGGTTTATGTGTCAGGGCTGAGGTTTGCGAATCCAGCAAAGAATTTATCACCACAATAGAATATCTGAGAAATCAAAAAGCCTTTACTTTGCCCGACAGTGAAATTTTTAAAGTTGCCATGTCGATTTCTGAAAATTGCAATGGATCTAGTAGAAGGTTTCAGAAAATGCTGAATACTTTGGTTGCGACCGGCGTTGATCATAACCATGCATTAAAATTTTCTTTGCAATACAGTAAGGAAGACAATGAATCAGTTGATGTCTTTTTAAGTTTATTCCAGGGACTGGTGCTTGAGAAAAAATTTAATTTACCATTTTACGAAGCCTTTGAAACCGCTAAATTTTTTGCTGAAAATACCCGAGGGAATAAATACGAACTTAAAAAAGATTTTTTGGGTTTCCTTGACTTCTGTTTTGATGATCCAAATGGAACCATGTTGCCTTTAGATCAATGCCGAAAACTTTCATTTAAGTATCTTGATCTGCAAAAAAATTTTCCGAACGGGGTGTTTAAGGAATTTAAAACTTTGTTTACATTTTTACGAGACCAAAAAGAAACTGGTTTGCCAATTGCGGGGGCCCTCTCATTAACTCAAGAAGTGCTTTTAAGTGGCCCGGGAGCTCAGAAAAACTTTATCGATTCATATAAATACGGTTTGCATAGTCTGAACATGAAACCAAGTCAGGCTTTGTCTTTATCTTTAAAAATGGCTGAAAATACAAAAAAAATAAAAAAGTGAAAAACAAACGCTTTCTTGCCATCATTCTATTCTCTTTCCTACAGCTTGTCAGTGCTAGCATAGTAGCCAAGCCGATTAAAAAATCAACTAAGGCTGTCAATGTTGAAATAGAACTTGAAGAGATACCAAATGTTCAAACCTATGAAATCGAAGTAAAAAAAACTTCTGATAAAAAAGAAAGTCTACAGAATTTTTATCAGAAAGATTCTTTTTTCAAAATTAAACTGAATGTGGGCAATTATTTGCTGCGAACGCGAATGATAACTAAACTATCTGAAACAGGCCCCTGGTCGGAGTGGACTGAATTACTAGCTAGGCCGGAAGAGGTTAATTTAATTGATCTTCCCAGTTATGATATTTCGATGACTAAAAAACAGCAGGCCATTGATATAGTTTTAAAATGGCAAAATGCAAATGGAGCCGATAGTTACCAGATCTGGATTGATGATTTAGTGAATAAAAAAGTGTACAAAAAGAGTTCTCGAGCTGCTGAGGCATCAGTGAATTTAAAAGCTGGTGCTTACAAAATCGGAGTGCAATCGGTTTCAAAAGATGGAATCAGGTCCGATATTAAGTATTTTGAAAATTCATTTTTGGTGACTCACGCCCAATTGCCGCAGATTGTGCTGAAGCGAATAGATCAGAACAGTTTTCAGTGGATTAAACAAGACCAATCGAATGTTAAAATTGATATTTATCGCAAAGCATTTTTTTCTGATAAGTACGTTAAAATTGAAAGCTTAAAAATTGTTGAGGATAAATGGCTGCTGCCACCAAAACTAGAGCCCGGTGAGTACAAGATTGATTTTCAGTACACCTCTGACGAATTTGAAAATGGCCCGATTCAATCGGTTAGCTTTCTAAAAAAACCCACCGAAAAAAATTTCCCGGTTCTTGCAAGGTAGGTTGTTCTATTTATACTATTATGAAACGATTTTAACTTTATCGGCAGCTTCAGGTGTGTAATCTGAAAATAAAGTTTTAACTACAACTTCAAGGCCATTTTCGTCGATATAGCCATTCACCTTATAAAGCTTAATAGGCTCGCTACGTCCTTTAACTTCAACTGCGCCGGCCTCTGTATATAAAAAGTTAATCAGCTTTTCTTTAACTTCCTCACTAACCAGTAAGTCAGTACCGAAGGCCTTGGTAGAGGCTTCAATTCGCGAGGCCGTATTAATAGTATTACCTATAACTGTATATTCCATGCGTTCTTCTGAACCAATGGTGCCCGAGATTGCCTCACCAAAATGAAGTGCCATGCCTATCCAGAGTTCAGGTTCATTTCTTTGTTTTCTGGTCTGGTTCAACTTCTCTAAAGCTATACGCATCTTGATACAGGCCATCAAGGCATTTTTTCCATCATCAGGTTTTTCATGCGGCACACCCCAAACGGCCATAATGGCATCACCGATAAATTTATCAACAACTCCGCCATGTTGATTAATGACAGGCACCATATAGGAAAAATACTCATTTAGTAATTCAACAACTTGAGATGGATCTTTGCTTTCAGATAAACCGGTAAAGCCGCGCAAATCACTGAAAAAAACAAACATTCTCTTTTTTTCACCGCGTAAAGCGACTTCATTCTTCATAAGATCTGCGGTTACAGCTGAGCCATGGAATTTATCAAATAAAGTTTTAAAACGGTTTCGTTCTTTTAAACCTTTAACCATCCTATCAACAGCAATCGAAAGAGCATAAACCTCATCTTTAAAAAATTGTTTTAATACATCACCGGGTTTATGCTCAAAATTTCCTTTGGCAATTTCCAGTGAAATTTCCGATAGCTTTTCTAGTGGCTGGGTTAGCTTTGAAGAAAAGATGAATAATAAAAATAGTGAGGCCGCAAAGAAATAACCTGAGAGTCTTAAGGTCATCAAGGCAATCAATTGTGCAGGTGCAATTAGAACTTCCGCAGGAATTTCACTCAGCAAAAATAATCCTCGCTGAGTTTTGGCAAAGCTGAGCATGGTGCCGGCAGAGTGCTGGTTTTGCTCATAAAGACCCGAATAGTTAGGTAGGGGATAGCTTTTAATAAAACTATAAATGTCTGTTTTTGAAATATTCTCAGTTCGAGTTAAATAAGCCTCATCCGAACCGACTATTGAATAGCCCCAGTCATTAAATAATTTAAGGGTGCCAAGTTTTGTATTAGAAAAAATCCTTTGAATAAATTCTGTGCTGAGGTTAGCCACTATAACTTGATCTAATTTTTTATCCAGCAGCGAGTAAGGTATAACAAGTGTAATAACCGAAGTATTTTTTTTATTTTCGAGTTTTTGTAGCGGAGGGTAGAGAGCAGAAGAGTTCATCGTATAAATACGATCAGGGTTTTGCTTAGCCTGCACGACCAGATCAATGACGAATTTTAGTCGTTGACTATTGAGGTTTTCATTTTCGGTATAAGCCCAGCCATCTTTTTTAACAATCGATTTGCTTTCTATTTTGTCCGCATCGACAATTTCTAAACTCAGCAGATCAGGATTGTCTTTAAAAAAATCCGTAGCTTCCGGATTATCCAGCAGTTGCTTAGCTGAGGACGTAATCGCTTTGATTTGTTTGTCAAAGAAAGCATTGATCTCTTTTGCCTTGGCTTCAGTAATACTTAAATTAAAATCACGTTCCCGCTGCAGAATTGTTTTCTTTAGATATTCTGCATTGAAATACGCAATTGAGGCCGTCATACCAAATATTAATATACTTAAGGAGATTAAGAGTTTTAAAGAGATCGAAAGTTTCATTCGACTTCCTTTACTTTGATACTTTTAACTTTGGGAGCGGTTAAAGGAGTAGTGGGAGCAGCTACAGGGGCTGGGGCTATAGCCTCTGCGGGCTGTCTTTCGATTGCGGGCGAAGTGGGTGGCTCAACCACTGGCTCAGACGGAGTCTCAGCCAGCTGCTCGGGTTTAACCTCAGCTTCGGGTATAACTTCAGACTTGGTTTGTTTAGCTTCAACATCAACAGCTTTGACTTCAATTTTTTCAGCCTCAGGTGGAGGGGCTAAAACTTGTTTTTCTAAAAGTGTCGTTAATTCAGGTGTGCCGCTGAGGACCTCAACTTTAAAATTTTTCTGAACATTTTGCTGCTCACTTTTGTCGGCCTGCAGTTTTAGACTGGCATCATTTAAGGCCAATTGTCCCTGAGGTGTTTTGATGACTAAGTTGCTCGATTTTTTTGGTTTAAGGCGCATGGATTCAAGAAACTTCGTGTCAGGGCTTTTGATCTCAATTTTTCCTTCAACAAGATCAAGGGATATTCGGCCTCCCACGCGTACAAATCTCACAAAAGATTCAGGCCCAATAAAAATATTTTCACCTTCATCAAGAATGATTTCTGCCGATGAATCTTTTTCAGTCTGAATAGCATTACCCATATAAATAACTTCACCGGCGCCGATATCCTGCCATAAAAGCTGACCATTGTGATTTCGAGTTACATTAGAACTACTGGTTTTCACTTGCGCCATCCGCTCAAGCCCTGATTTCGAATTGCTTAATAAGAAGTTGATTTGATTTTCACTCCAATTCCAAACACCATAAGCCAGAATCAAACAAATGATTCCCATGATAGAAATTTTAGAGCGAAGATTGATTTTTCTCACATAACTGTATCGGCTAATCAGCAATTATTCTTAATCTTACTTATGAAGAAACGCGACTTAAGTCTGATTGATGAAAAAAAGTACTCAAGTTCAACGGGATAGAGGAAGTTTAGTAGAAGTGGCAAAAGGAATTATAAAATTTAAATTTCTTTAGTTTGGGTGCGCTTTAAAATTAAATCTTCAATATTTTTTTCATGGGCATCAAAGCGAGCCTCTAAACGATCTTGACGCTGGTATATAGAATCGTAGCCATCAAGTACAAACTTATTTCTTGAGTTCTGCTCTTCCATCAGAACAGCCATACGGTGTATTTCAGATAAGACCAGATCGACTTTTGAGTCCATCTGGTTAAATCTGGCATCGATCTGACTGAATCTGGCATCTTGTTTTTTTTCTAAAGAACTAATTGAGGCCTTTATCTGTTTATGAACAGCGGTC
>JBBTEQ010000141.1:0-5713 GCA_038042235.1 Bdellovibrionota bacterium
GCCTCTGTTACAAACTGAAATCCACAAACTTATCAACATCCTTTGTGACCAAGGGCGCAAAGTTTCGCTAGAAACCAGCGGATCTAAAACAATTAAATATGTTGACCCACGTGTAAAAATAATTCTTGACGTTAAAACACCAGATAGCGGTGCTGCCGATAGTTTTTTAATTGAAAATATCGTTTTTTCCACTGACACAAGCAGAATAGCTACGGAATTCAAATTTGTTATTTCATCTGATAAAGACCTTGAATGGTCAGAAAATTTTTGTCGTCAACATGATTTATTAACAAAATTTACAGTATTTTTTAGCCCGGCCTATGGCCAAGTATCTGAAAAGTGGTTGGCTGAAAGAATTTTGCAAAAAAAGTTAAAAGTGATGTTGCATTTGCAGCAACATAAGTATATTTGGTTACCCACAACACGCGGAGTTTAATAAATATTAGCTCTGTAATTAAAACAAAACGTAACAACGTAACTAAGGGAGACCCATGACGCCTAATCTGAACAACTCAGAAAATCTTTTTGTCGCTAACCTACAACAAGTAAGTCTTGAAAAGTTAGTAAAGAGCAAACTTGAAGTTCTTTTCTTACAACAAAAAGAAGCACAAGTTGAGTTGAACGGTCTTTATAACATCGTTTTAGAACAGGTTGAAAAACCTCTTATTGAGCTAGCTCTTAAGGCTTATAACGGTAACCAAGTTAAAACCGCTTTAATGTTAGGTATTAACCGTAACACTCTTAAAAAGAAGATCGACAACTACAAATTGAAACCTAAAAAAGGCGCTAGCGCTCTTGCAGTTGAATCAATGGTTGCACCGACAACTTCATTGACTCAGTAATATCCTTTAGATTTGCAATATAAAGAGGGCCTTTAAAAACCCTCTTTTTTTTTGCTCTCTGTTGCTACAGACACTACTTTCTACTTTATAAGGGGTTTAAATGACTCAAAAGCTTCCTCCTCAAAATATTGAGGCCGAGTTTTCAGTTCTCGGCGGGCTGATGCTTGAGCGAGAAGCCTTTGACCAGATTTCCGACCTTATTTCTGCGGCTGATTTCTATAAGCCCGCACACCAAATTATTTATACTGTTATAAGTGAGCTACATCAAAAGGCGCAGCCAATTGATCTGGTTACAGTTAGCAATCTCTTGCAAACTAAGAACGAGCTCGATGTTATTGGTGGCCCCGAATATTTACTTTCACTTTTAGATAAAGTTGTTTCCGCAGCCAATATTGACTCACATGCTAAGATTATTCATGAAAAATCTCTTTTAAGACGACTGATCAGCACCTCTTCGGGCTTGATTGAAAAAGCCTATGGCTCTGATTATGACAATGCCGAGTCTCTTATTGATTTTGCTGAAAGCGAAATTCTTAAAGTTGGTAGTCAAAAGGTCTCTTCGGGCCTTATCGGCTCTGCTGACATCATGAAAACCTCTATAGAAAAATTGGAAGAGCTTTATCAGCGTAAAGCCGATGTCACCGGTGTTCCAACCGGCTTTACAGAGCTGGATCGCATGACCTCAGGCTTACACGGCGGGGAACTCGTCATCGTTGCTGCCAGACCCTCTATGGGAAAAACTGCATTCAGTCTTAATCTGGCCTCTCACATGACTCTTCGAGCAAAAAAAACCGTGGCCTACTTTTCGGTGGAGATGGGAAAAGAGTCCGTTATGATGAGGCTACTTGCTGCTGAGGCCAAAGTTTCAATGACGGAACTTCGTAATGGTCGCATTCAGGACTCCTCTTGGCCTAAACTCATTCAGACCGCTGGCCATATTAGTGACGCCAAGCTATTTATCGACGACACCGCTGGTATTTCACCATTTGAAATCAGAGCACGCTGCAGAAGGCTTAAAGCCCAGCACGGTCTTGATTGCATCATGATCGACTACCTTCAGCTAATGGATTTAAAGCAAAAAGTAGAGTCTCGCGAAAGAGCCGTATCAGAAATTTCAAAAGGCTTAAAAGCCATTGCTAAGGAACTCAATATTCCAATCATTGCGCTGGCTCAGCTGAATCGTGGAGTTGAGGGACGCTCAGACCGTAGACCAATGCTCTCTGATCTTCGAGAATCTGGCTCTATCGAACAAGATGCCGATGTTATTATGATGCTTTACCGCGAAGACTATTACGACAAAGAAGACCCTGAAAAACAGGGCGCCGCAAAAATTATTATTGCTAAGCAAAGAAATGGTCCAACCGGAGACGTCAATTTGCGCTTCGACGCAAAATACAACTTATTCAGAAATGAAGACAGCTCTCACGTTTCACCACTACCACCGCCACAGGCTTCGCCACCTATGCAAGGTGGCCAAAATGGTGGAGGCTTTGGTGGAAAACCTCGAAACTTTGCGCCTGGCGCCCAAAGATAAATTAACTATTCTATAACCTCTATAAATTCCGCAATAATCTCGATTTGATTTTCGTTTGAGGCCATTAGCACAATGGGCAAGTAGGCTTTATTTTCTGATATTAAATGCACCACCACCTGCTCGCGGCTTTCCGTGTCTTCAACCGCCGTCAGTCTTTTATATTTTTTTACGACGAAAGACTCCTGCGTATCGGGGTCCAATGGGCCACGAGCTCTGATCAAAACTATTTTATTCTGACGACTGCCGCCTTGATATAACCTGAATAAACAAAGAGACCCGCTTGGAATACCAGGTGCCATTGAATTACCAATAACATGAGTTGCAAAATAATCCGCAAGCCCGCGGTGTTTTTCGACCTTAACCCAACCCTTGGGTTGCTCTGTTTGCAGCGATTCTTTTCCAAAGAGACCCGCCGCTACTTTTATATTATAATAAGGAACGCAGAGCTTTGGTCGCTCAAAAACCTCTTCAGAAAAAGGTATTATCAAGCCAGATGTTTCAACTTCGATATTAAAATTAAACAACTCCTTAAGCGGCAGGCCGAGGACCTGAGCATATCGATAAAAAACACTGATTTGTGTGTCGGCGGCGCCGTTTTCAAGTCGATGAATGACCGAGGTGCTGAGCTGATCGCCCTCTCTGTACATACGATCAATTGTGTAATCGTTTTTAAGACGAAGTTCTTTACAGTGTTCCCCCAGTGCAATAAGCAGTTTTTCATTTTTGTATCGTTTTATTTTAGTTTTTTTGCCCACTGTTTTATAATACACTTGCTTTATTCCCCGTCTTTCCTTATAAGGAATTTTAGTCCTTATAAGACAAATGGGGTTACGCTATGGTGCTTTCAGTTGATAAAAACAAAGATGTTCTTGATTGTTATAACGCTTTTTACAAAAGCCTTAATATAAATTCTGTAGAGTTTACCGGCGCCATAGAGGCTTATAGTTTTTTTATAAAAGCACCAACTAATACTAAACTGATATTGACCGAGCTCAGTACGGTCAATAGACATGATGGACTTTGGCTAGCAGAGCTTTGTAAAAAAGTATCTGACTTACCAATAGTATTAATTACTTGGGAACAACTCCCCTCAAGTATAGTAAATCGGTTGTTTTCAGCAGTATTAGCTAAGCCTATTAATCACGAGGATCTATTGGAACTGGTTTCGCGGCACGGACTTAGACTATAAAAGTCCAGTTATTTTAAACACCTAGACATTAAACCTAATTTAAACAATTTAATTTTTTCTCGTTGTAACTAAATTAACCTTTTGTTGATATGAAGCTGTCAGGTTAGACAGGCTTCCGCCTTGTTCATGATGAGCTCGGAATAGGTTTGTTAATAAGAACGTTATCTCAACCGCAAGCAGGAGGCGAGCATGGGGCGAGTACTGGAGCGTTTTGCTAATCACGCTAAGATCGATGTCGACACAATCGAAACTGAATTATTTGCCGCCATCCGCGCCCTAGAAGTGGCACCCGAAGATATGACGGTTGATGATTTAAGACAGTGTTTATTAATTTATCTCGATGAAATTTTTTATGGCGTCAGCCCAGAAAAAACCCAATAGGGTCAACCTATCTCTATACTTAAATCCAGAAAAATATTACAACATCACTATTTATATAAATTCTAAATGCATTCAGCTAAACTAAAAGTAGTCGCTACTCATGAAGGAGTTTATGAAATATAGATTTTTACTTTCGGTAATTATTTCCGTATTTTCAATAGCTGGGCTAGCTGAAGTTGTAACGGTGCCCGCTATCACAGCAGCCGTCGAATACAAAGGTAACCGCAATAACGGTCGTCCTCCTACTTATAATATCTCAATTGAAGGAGTGAACCAGTGCTTTATTAGTCAATCCGAAGACGGACTCCATTTTGATAGGGAGTTAGCTTTAGCCCGCTCTAAAAGAGAGAAGGTAGCCATCGACTTGATTGCTTGTACCCTTAAGCGGGTGACTCCAACACCTCCTGCAAAAATTAAGAATACGATAACTTGCAATTTTAAAGATAAGGTCAAAATTCAGCAACAGTCTTGTTCGAACGACGTAATTTTAGCAAACGTAGCCTGCAACGATCCTGACATAGGCCCCTTCAACGTCACGGTGGCCTGTCAAACTCGTTTTGGGGCTGATCCGGACGCAACCAGCTGTTATGGAACGTCAGTTAGTAAAATAGCTGATGCAAGTGGTGAGAATAAGAACGCGAAACCCGCCGAAGTGGGTGGGGGAACCAAGCAGTGACACAAAAACTGATGACAGGCTTAGTCTCTATTTTTATTTCTGCCGCAATTTTTGCTGAACCGATTAGTGATATTCGCCTTGTAGCCAAAGTATTATCCTACGACACAAAAACCATAATGATCGAGATGAGTACCGGCCGGAAATTCAAAGTTCCAAGAAAAGCTATTAAAGCCGATATTGTCTCTGGTAAAAAATATGAAATTGCTCTGACTAAGGAAGTGTTTGAGGAAATGAAATCCAAATCTACAGATCCGGCCAAATTCTAATTTCTTCTCAGAAATATCATTATATATTAGCTTTATTTACTTAGCTCAGCCTTTAGTTCAGTTAAGCGCTTAAGCGTACTGGCAAACCTTTTATGATTAATGTTTTCTATTTTAATAGTTTCATTAATTGTCGCCAAAGCTTCTGGTTTTTTGTTTAAATCTTGAAGAATCTGCGACTTCAACAAATACAGCTGTGGCTCGTTCCCCTGCGGGAACTTAAGAGCCTCTTCAGTAAGTTTTAAAGCTTTATCAAACTGCTTGTTTTTCTTTACAAATCTTGCGTATTTTTCAAAATAAACATACGAGCTGGAATATTTTTTAATTAGCTGATTATACAAGTCATCAACTTTTTTGGTTTCTCCGGCCTCACGCAAATAGGAAATAGCCGTCAGCATTTCTCCGGGTCTTGAGTCTGATAGATTCTTTTTTGCAATCAGCGCCCTTGCTTCTGTGTCGGTCTTATCTTTTTGGCTGTTCATCTCTAGCATTTTATAAAGTCGACTCTTCATCCAAAGTAGTTCGGCTTTTTCAAAACCGCTGTAGTTACCATAAGTACTATCTAAAAAAGATTTTTCGGCCAACTTGAAATTTTTAAGTAAGCGGTCAAGTTTTGAAACCAAACTTAATGCTTTAAGTTTAGTCTCTTCCGTCATGGACTTAAGCTCCTGTTTCTTTTCAAAAAAATCTAGACTCCATCTAATTTGGTCAAGCTCAGAGGTCGTAAGAGCAAGCGCTTTTTGCAAAGTCTGCAAGTAATCGTCTACCGTTTTAGCGTCGGCCTCGGCCTGTTCTCCGAACTCCTCGGCGATGCGTTCCAAGCCGGCC
>JBBTEQ010000142.1:0-8849 GCA_038042235.1 Bdellovibrionota bacterium
AGTTGTGGGCGTGGGCGGCGGTGGTGGCAATGCTGTTACAACAATGATCGATACCGGCATGGCTGGAGTTGAATTTATCGTTGCAAACACTGATATTCAGGCGCTGAACTCAAGCAAGGCCGGATATAAAATTCAACTGGGTGCTGATTTAACAAAAGGTTTAGGTGCTGGAGCTAATCCTGATGTTGGACGAAGAAGTGCAATTGAATCCTACAATCAAATCGTTGACCAATTAAAAGGTGCCGACATGGTATTTGTTACAGCTGGAATGGGCGGCGGTACAGGTACTGGAGGCGCGCCGGTTGTGGCTAAGATCGCCCGTGAATTGGGTGCGCTAACAATAGGTGTGGTTACAAAACCATTTGTATTTGAAGGTAAAAAACGAGGTAAGCACGCTGAGGGCGGCTTAACTGAATTAAAAGAAAATGTTGATGCCCTTGTGGTTATTCCTAATCAAAAATTATTGGCAGTCGCAGGTGATAAAACTCCGCTTCTTGAAACTTTTAAAAGAGCAGATGAAGTTTTGCATCAAGCAGTTAAGGGTATTTCTGATTTAATTAACATTCGTGGTTTAATCAATTTAGATTTTGCAGATATCAGAACTGTAATGGCGAATAAAGGTTTAGCTTTAATGGGAACTGGCAGCGCAAAAGGTGAAAACCGTGCGGTGATTGCGGCAACCCAGGCTATTTCTTCTCCTTTACTTGAGAATATTAAAATTGATGGTGCAACCGGCATTATCATCAATGTTACCGGTGGATCAGATTTATCTTTATATGAAGTGGATGAGGCCTCTCAATTAATTACCAATGCTGCTAGCGAGGATGCGGAGGTTATTTTTGGTGCCGTGATTGATCCAACACTTAATGATGAAGTGCGAGTCACTGTTATCGCTACAGGTTTTAGTCATGACGAAAAAAACACTGGAAAATACAGTCAAAAAACTAATGAGGCGGCTCATTTCAATACGATGCAAAACTTTATGCAACAGCAGGTCGCTCAGCCAACAATGCCGCCACAAACGATGATGGCGCCGCAATCTATGCAGATGTTACCTAAAATTGATAATGTGCAAGAGTCTGTAAAAACTTTTACAAGCGAAGTTATGGCAAATGAAAATGTAGCGGCTCTTGTCATGAACGATTTTCACTTTACGGATGTAACAATGCAATCGACCGAATCTAATTTTTCGGCTGAGGTTTCTCCGGTTGCAGCTACTACAGCAACTAACACCACTGCTCGCGATATGCTGCTGGCAAAAGCTAAAGCCTTCCGTGAGACTCAAGTCGGTTCAATAGGTTCTTCAGATAAAACAACTTCACCTGAGCAGCTATCAATGATGGATGAAGAAAAACAATTTGAAGACGCTCGTAAAATGGCCCGTGATATTTTAGAAGTCCCTGCTTTTATCAGAAAAAAACAGGGAATTGATTTTCAGAATTAGTTACGATAAATTCTGTGAAATCCTGGTTTATATCAGACATTCATCTTACTGATACACATGAACGCAACGGAAACACTCTGTTGCGTTTTTTGTTTTATCTGAATCGCAACCCGCAAGAACACCGATTGTTTTTGCTCGGTGATATTTTTGATGCCTGGGCTTCTAATGGCCCCGCATTTACCAGGCATTATAAATTAATAATCGACGAAATTGTGAAGCTAAAAAAATCAGGCGGTGAGGTTTTTTACTTCGAAGGCAATCACGATCTTCATATTGATGTATTTTGGACCAAGAAATTTAATATTCCAGTCATAGAAAATAGGAAATATTTTGATATCGATGGTCTTCGCTTACGCTTAGAACATGGTGATTTTATCAATCCTCAAGACAAAACTTATTTGGAGTATCGTCAATTTGTCCATCGTCCCCTGGTTGAGTTTTTAGTCCACATTGTACCAAGTCACTTTTTGAAATGGTTAAGTGAAAGTCACAGTAAAAAAAGTCGTAAAAAAACCTCGCGTTATGCCATTGATAATGCTGATCAAATCAGAACTCAAATACGTAGGTATGCAGAGGTTGCATTTGCCGAGGCGCCATTTGACTTAATTGTAACAGGTCATATGCATATTTTTGATGAATACGAATTTAGTGTTGGTTCACAAAAAAGAGTACGTTCGATTAACTTGGGCACCTGGCTTGAAAAACCACGTACTTTAAAAATTGAAAATGGAAAAATTGAAATCATTGATTTGGATAGTTTTAATTTTGAATCTGGGGTGCCACAGATTGATTTACATCACGAATTAGTGCAATATTAAACAATATGAAATTTCTTCTAATTTCAGTTCTATTTTTATCGCTATGCTTATCGCAATTAGCCTCATCGCAGATTTTTATACCATTTGCCAATTGGGCCGGCATCACGACGCCTGCTTTATCTATTTCTGACGGGGCCACCTACAGCTATGGGAGTGTTGCGATAAATACCAATATTGACAAAACTTTTGTGGTAACCAACACCACAACCTTAGGCGTTGCCAGTAATATTGTGGGCGCGGCTTTCGGCGACACTAGATATACATTTAAAGGGGGGAGCTATCCCGGAACCGGTGGCACCTGTAGCACTTCGTTAATGCCTGCAGCCACTTGCACCATAGTTGTTACTGCCAATTCAGCTAGCGCGGGAACATTTAATGATACCATTACCCTTGATTTTAAAAATTCAAAAAATACCGGTACTTTCTCAGCAACTCGTCCTGTTACAGCTACATTTACATCCACTCCCACTAATCTGGGTGTTATCTCGCCTGATTTTATTAAGGTAAATGATTGCGTTGCTGTTACACTTCAATCCCAGGATAATGTTGGTAATCCACTTAATGTCGCTGCTGATACAACTGTTACGCTGGTTATCAATAATCTTACCACTTCAAATTTTTATACAACATCAGCCTGTGGTACCACCACTACGACTAGGATAATTACTTCTGGAACTAACTCTGTTGTGGCCTACTTTAGGACTACAACAGCGAATCAATCTGGAATTTTAGTGGCCACTGCCCCCGGGCTGGTAACCGGAACAAAAAATGTCACAATTACAGCGGCACCTACAAAATTAAAACTGATAGCTGCGCCACAAATAAAAACTTCAACTTGTACGGCTTTATCTGTGAACACCGTGGATGCCAATAATTATTTTTCGAATGCCGGTTCAAATATTACCGTCAATATGACAACAAATGGAGCTAATATTTATTATTCTGATTCTGGTTGTACAGCATCGATCACCTCAACAATTATTTTATCTGGTACTTACGAAAAAATTATTTATACTTCTAATGCCACGATACAAACTATCACCCTTACGGCCACCGATAATGCTGCCGTTTTAACTCCTGATTCAGCAAATGTAAATTTTTTAACCACTCTGACTTGGTGGAACACCAGTTGGACTAAGCGTATGCGTATTGAAATTAATAATACCGATCAGGCGACCGCGTTTACCAATCAGCCCGTACTTGTAAAATTAACTCCAACAAATGTTAATTATGCTAACTTACAGGCTAGTGGCGCAGATATGCGCTTTGTTGCTTCCGATGATACGACCGTTTTAAACCACGAGGTCGAAACCTGGAGCTCTGGTGGTACATCTGAAATCTGGGTTCGAATACCGACTATAGCGGCTTCTTCAGATACAGGTTATTTTTTCATGTATTTTAATAATAATGCTGCCGCCGATGCGCAAAATAAAACCGGTGTTTGGACTAACTTCTGGTCGGTGTGGCATCTGAATGAAGATCCTGCTGGATCTGCACCTCAATATCTGGATTCAACTAGTGGCGCCCGAAATGGAACTAAAGTGGCTACGCCCACAAGAGTTGTTGGGTCCATTGGTTATGCAGCAGGTTTAAACGCCGGCACAGATGCAGTGGATGTTAGTTCTGATTTATCGGTAGCGCTAGGTGTAAACAGTACATTTTCTGCATGGATGCGAACAACTCAAGTGGGCAACAATACCATGTGGCAAGCTCCAGGCCTTACAGGAATTGAACAAGCAGGGGGCGGCAATGAGATCTTTTTTGGTTGGCTAGATGCTGGCGGCCTAATTGGTATTACGGCAGGTAACGGAGCCAATGCTAAATCTACATTTGTTGTTAATAACGGCGCTTGGAGGCATGTAACTATGAACAGGACTTCAGGAACGGGTGCTGTAAGATTTTTTATTAACGGGGTATTTCAAAATACCGCGAACTCTGAAACCGGCAATAAAACTACGTACTTCGACTTACTTGGCGAAATCGGCGATACGGGTGGCACACCTGTTAATTATAATGGCGATATGGATGAGGTTCGTATTTACAACTCGGTGCAATCAGATGCGCAAATACGCGGTGATTTTAAATTTATGATGAACACCCATTTATTTTATAACTCGACCGAAGTATGGCCTTAGCCATTGCGTTTATTTTTTTAAAAAAGCTTTAATCCTTTTTTCTAATGTTGGGGTAACGCCGGTTGATACCCAATCGATTGTTGTATTTTTATTTACAAAAACAATAGTCGGAGTTGCTGTTATTTTAAATTTACGGGCTAAATTGCCATCAAAATCATGAGCTACTACAAACTGATAATTTTCTTTTTCAATAAACTTTAAAACCTCTTCTTTGTTTTCATCCAGACTTATGGCAATTAAGTCTTCGGCTTTAAGATGACCTTGTGAAAGCATTTCATTCAGTTTTTTCATTTCGCTGTAACAGACTCCGCACCAGGTGGTCCAAAATAATAATATTTTATTATTATTTAAATCTGGCACTGAAATTTCTTCGTCAGATAATCTACGAATGGAAGTGTTGTCTAATTTTGTATTTTCTAAAATATAGTTGTTATAAAGAGTTGGCAGTTTTTTATAGAGAACAAGAATTAATACGAACATAATGCCCGCATTAATTAAGTACTTGCTATATTTTTTTACCGTATTCAATGGGTTGCTAAAAATTATATGTATAACTTAGCAAGCCCGAAATACCAGAAAGAGATGTGGATACGTCGGTGCCGCTGGTGTCTTCAAGTTCGCGATCAGGAGTATTCTGTGAAACGCCGGCAGGAAGCCCAGAGCCACTTGAAACGATATTTCTAGAGATTGGTAAATAACGGTAATTGCCTTCTATATTAAAACAATGGTCGGGCACGAAACAAAATTCTGAGCCTAAACCTATCTGTGCACCGAAGGCCGATCCGCTGAAGCTTGAACTTGTTGCGCCATTTTTGATGGTACCATCAAGTTTACCGTAACCAAGGCCGCCTTGCAGATAAAAATCTATTAATTCGTTGCTGAGAGCTATGATCCGAACCAGTGGGAACACAGTTAGGCCACTTAATTGGTAGCTATGAGATCCATCTGAGCCTGAGCCTGAAGAACTTTGTGAGAATAAAGTCGGTCTTAATTGTAAGGCCACAAAATTGTTAGAAAATCTAAAAGTTAAATAGCCCACATATTCAGTAGCGGCACTCAAATTGCCCGCAGTTGAATTTGTAGTTGCTTTTGCAGTAGTAATTAAGCTGTTGATACCCGATTGATCTGCAGTAGCAAGCGCTAAGCCAAAACCAACAGATAAAGATCCACCTGCAAAGGCACCCTTACCCCCCTTTTTTTTCATTGCGGCAAAGGCTTCGTTTGAAAAAGAGAGTACTAAAATAGAACTCAGTAGAAAAATATAAGTTAAGCGAGTTGATTTCATGATGTATGGTCCTTTCAAGTTGTTCAATATTAGGATGAAGCAGGCTTGTAAAATGCGCAACTCTGGACCAGACATTGGCCGTGCTTTAAAGATTCAATCCCATAGGTGTTCAGTTTAGAAAATACTTTACTTTAAAATGCACTAGAGGTTTAATTTAAAAACTATTAAATTAACAGCTCTAGCGAGCTAAGAAGGGTCTTATGAAAAAACTAGTTATTGTGTTCAGTTCTCTTTTATTAACAGCTTCAGCATTTGCAACAGATACTAAAGCAGCAGCAACTACTGCAACTACAACTGCTACAACAGCACCAACTGCTACCGATAAAGCCGCAAAACCGGCCGCAATGGCAAAAACTGCTGCTAAGACTACTGAGAAGTCGCTTTATGAGCGCTTGGGTCGTAAAGCTGCAATTGCAGCTGTTGTTGATGATTTCGTGCCGCGTGCGGCAGCCGATCCAAAAGTAAATTTTTTTCGTGGTGATAAATATAAAAGCATGGATGTAACAGGTCTTAAAAGTCATTTGGTTACTTTTCTTTCGATGGCAACGGGCGGCCCGAAAGAATATGCTGGCCGCGATATGGCCGCTACCCACACTGGTATGAAAATCACAGATGCTGAATTTACTGCAATTGCAGGTCATTTAGCTGCCAGCTTAAAAAAATTAAATGTGCCAGCTAAAGAAACTGGCGAGTTAATGGCTATTGCGGCCTCTACTAAACCAACAATAGTTGGTAAATAACAAGTTCGCTCTATATTTAATCTTTAAAAAAGTGACTTTGATTCAATTTAAAGTCACTTATTTTTTACTTTTCACTTAGCAATTGTTCTGCGTGTGCAAGCGAGGTCTTGGTAATTTTTTCTCCTGAGATCAGGCGGGCAATTTCCTGAATGCGAGACTTGGATTTTAACTCAGTTACATTCATGTTAACTAGACCATTCGTTATGGCTTTGTTAATCGAAAAGTGAACATCTCCGCAAGCGGCGACCTGTGGTAAGTGCGTTACACAAATTACCTGCTGGCCCTTAGCAATCGCTTTTAATTTCTTTCCGACTTTTTCGGCAGTAACACCCGACACACCGGTATCGACCTCATCAAATAAATAAGTGCGAGGGCATTCAGATTGCAGCTCAGATTCCCCAAGGGCCTTTTTAAGTGACAGTAAAATTCTAGAAAGTTCTCCGCCCGAAGCCACTTTAGAAATCGGTCGTTTGGGTTCTTTATCGGAGATCTGACACTGGTATTCAATGTCGCTGATTCCAGACGGTCCCAAAAGTTCGGTTTTTCCTACTTGTATGTAAAAAGAAACACCTTTCATATTGAGGTCTAGTAATTCTTTATTAACTGAATTTGTTAATTTCACTGAAAATTGGACGCGAGTTGAATGCAGGTCTTCCGCTATTTTTTTGAGCTCAAGTTCTAGCAGAAGGGCTGTTTTTTTTATTTTTTCAAGATGGGCGTCTGAGTTTTCTAATTCAAAAACTTCTGTTTTAATTTTTTCAAATGCCGAGATGATTTCATTTAAATCTGCGCCATATTTTTTTTGCAATTTGCGAATTTGACTGAGGCGGGCCTCTTTTTCTTCAAGAGCGCGAGGGTCAGATTGTGTTAACTTAAGTTCTTTTCTCAGAGAAAAAAATGTATCTTCAATAAGATCGCTGGCCTGTGCCAAGGCTGCAATTTTATCGCTCATGGCGGGGCTCAGACTAGTGATATCAGACGATTTCTTTTGAATAATTTTAAGACGTGCAATAACCGAATCATTATCGGCAAACAAAATATTTTCACATTCGTCGACAAAATTTAAAACTTTATGTGAGCCTTTTAAAATTTTAATTTCATCTTCCAGCTTAAGGTCGACTTCAGGATTAAGATTTAATTTTTCAATTTCCGCCAGTTGAAATTTAAGAAAATCCAGTTTTTGAGATTTTTCCTGTGTTTGTTTTTCAAAATTCGAGATTTGTTTTTTAAGTTCATTTAATTGTTCATATTTTTGCTCGTACTGATGTCGTTTGGTAAAATGGCCGGAGTACTGATCAAGCAAATCCAAATGATAAGATTTTGATAATAAATTTCGATTATCATGCTGCCCTGTCATTTCTATCAGGGGAGCATTGTGGCCAGCGACTTCTATCATGGGTGAAACAATCTCGCGTAATTGACCTGCAGTGCAGAGGCTGCCATTCAGATATATTCTGGATTTATCTGAATGAGCAATCAACCTTTTAACAATCAATAAATTATCTGAAGTATCAATACCAATTGCCTGAAGAGCATTTTTAATATCTTTGCGGTTATGCAAATCAAATGAGCCCTCAACAGAGGCGTGCTGGGCGCCAGTGCGGATAATATCGCTCGAGGCTTTTTCGCCGATAAGCAAAGCTAAACTTTTTAAAAGGACTGATTTACCAGAGCCGGTTTCGCCAGAAATGATATTTAAGCCATTTTGGAATTCAATGTGTAAGTTATCGATAATGGCAAACTGAGAAACTTTAAGCTCCTGCAACATAACGATCTCCGAATTTTAATTTTTCTTTAAGTAGTTCAAAAAAATTATGGTGAGGTTTGCGGATCATGTAGTGATTCATTTTGTCGCGTGTAACAATAACTTCGTCGTCGCTTGAAAGCTCAACTACTTTTTGACCATCAACAATAAGATGCGCCAAGCTGGTGTTTTTATCTAGGTGCAGGACTAGTTTTTTATTATCAGGAAAAATAATCGGGCGGGTTGATAGTGAATGCGGAGCCACCGGTGTAACCACAATTGCATGAACATCTGGATGTAATAAGGGGCCGCCAGCGGCAAGGTTGTAGGCTGTTGAACCCGTCGGTGATGAAATGATAATACCATCGGCTTTAATGTGATTAACCAAAGACTTATCAAAGTAAAGAGCGGTGCTGATCAGTTGTGAAAACGATCCCCGTTCAATCACCACGTCGTTTAATGCGTTGTAAGTTACGCGCTTACCGGATTTTAGTTTAACCGCTACGTGCAGGCGGCTCCTGGTGTGAAGAAGCATTTTGTTTTTTAAGGTTTCATCAACAGTTGAAAAAACTTCATTGACTGAATGGACTGTTAAAAAACCTAAAAATCCCATATTAAAACCAAGAATGGGAACAGAGTGCCCTTTTAAAAGTCTTACAGCGCGAAGATAGGTTCCATCGCCT
>JBBTEQ010000143.1:0-6378 GCA_038042235.1 Bdellovibrionota bacterium
TTCTTGTGTCGTAGGGCTTAGATAAGGTTATAAAGGCATCATTTTCTGTTATTCGTAGCTGCATGAAATTAGCTTAACACGCTATACGTTGAAGATCTCAAGTTTATTCGATAAAGTCTGCCTTTACTTGACCACTTTAAGGAGGTTTGTAATGAAAAACATATTATTATCTTTGGCTGCGGCTCTATTTTTAACTTCTTGCGGAATTCAAAGTATTCCAACACAAAAAAATGAGGTCGAGGCCTCTTTAGCAGAAATCACGAATCAGTATAAACGCAGAGCCGATTTGGTTCCGAACTTAGTTAACGTTGTGTCAGGTTACGCTAAACATGAAAAAGAAACTTTAACTGGAGTAACCGAAGCCCGAGCAAGAGCTACACAGATGACAATTGACCCTAAAAACATGACTCCTGAAAAACTGGAAAGCTACAGAAAAGCCCAAGGTGATCTTTCGATGGCTTTAGGGAAATTAATGGCCATTTCCGAAAACTACCCGCAATTAAAGGCCGATGCCGGGTTTAGGGATCTGCAGGCGCAATTAGAAGGTACTGAGAACAGAATTACTGTGTCACGGAATCGTTACATTGAAACCATTAAAGTTTTTAATAATCTTGTCACGGTGGTACCAACCAGTTGGACTAATTCATTAATGTTTAAATTTGAAAAAATGGCTCAGTGGGATGTATCTGGCGAAGAAAAAGCTAAAAACGAAAAAGCGCCAGAAGTTAAATTCTAAATAAGTGGTTCTAAAAAAATATATACTGAGCAGTTTAATATTTTCTATACTTCTTGGGGTCAGCCTCAGCGCGAATGCCTTTGATATACCGGCGCTGAGTGGTCCGGTTATCGATGAGGTCGGCCTACTCAGTGACAACACTAAAAGACAGCTAGCGAGCTCCTTGTTTAATTTGCAAAAAGAGCATGGTGTGCAGTTGCAAGTGTATATTACTAAATCACTGCAGGGTGAAGAGATCGAAAGCGCGGCCATTAAAATTTTTGATCAGTGGAAGCTGGGCGATGAAAAACTTGATAGAGGTTTGTTATTCTTAATTGCCCCCAATGAAAAACGCCTTCGAATTGAAGTCGGCCAAGGCTTAGAAGGTGATGTACCCGATATTATCGCTAAACGTATTATCGCAGATGTTGTAAAACCTTATTTTCAAAGAAAAGAATTTAATTTAGGTGTTGTACAGGGCGTGGCAGCTCTTCAAACCTATATTGGAAATCCCGATGCGAAACTAGATCCTAATCAAATTCAAGAAACTCAAAATGCCGAAAAATCCCATAAAAAATCAGGCAGCATCTGGATTATACTTATCGCTGTCGGTATTTGGCTGATTCTATTTATGCTCAATCCCAGTTTGGCATTGTATATTCTTTTTTCAGCTATGAGTGGTGGTCGAGGCGGCGGGGGCGGTGGAAGCTGGTCCGGTGGCGGCGGTAGATCTTCCGGTGGCGGCGCCAGTGGTGGGTGGTAGTATGAAGCTAATTAACAAAATTAAAAAAAAGATCAATACACAAAAAATCGAAAGTGCCATTGCTGAATTTGAAAGTCATATTGATTTTGAATTTATACCGGTTATTGCGAACAAATCATCTTATGTCGAGCATATCAGTTGGGTGCTATCGCTTATTTTTTTAATTTTGTTTATGGGATTAATAGATTATATTTTTTCTGTTCATTTACAAGATTCGTATATGTCGCCCTTAGTATGTTATACCGTGGCGCCATTTTTGGCGGTTTTATGTGGAGTATTGCTTGATAAATCCGATTGGGTAGATAGGTTTTTTATTACAAAGCCGGAGAGAACCCGTCAGGTGCAAGAAAAAGCTGAGCGCATTTTTTATAAGCATCAAATGCATGAGCTTAAATCTCAGAATGCACTGATTTTATATATATCAGTGATGGAGCGCCAGATTGTTTTGTTTCATGACCCCCGTATTAAATTTGAAAAAATGCAGCAAATTGATGAGCAGATTCTAAGTATTCTGCAGCAATCATTTAAAAGCGGCGACTTTGAAGCAGGTCTTTTAAATGCCATCGCGCATTTAAAAACTGAGCTATTACCCCATTTTCCGCTTAAAGAGCCGTCAAAAGACCAAAATTTTGTGCCTAACAAGTTGATTTGGTGGGATGAATAAATTACTGTATTTTTAAGTTTAATATATAATGTGCACTCGTAGTTCAATGGATAGAATATTCGGCTTCGAACCGAAGGGTTACAGGTTCGAGTCCTGTCGAGTGCACCAAATGTATCGTGTTGAGATTTTCATAAAATATCAACAATATTAAATGTTTAGGAAAATTGAAGTCTAGGCGCATCTTCGCATCTTGTTTTTCCAAGGTTTTTCGTGAATAATAAAGATATGGAAAAACAAGCAACACTTTCTACAAATATAGATTCTGACCTTAAAAAGGCTTTAGCTGCGTTTTGCAAGAGGCGAGGGCTAAAAATTCAAAGCGTCGTTGAGAATGCCATTCGCGAGCAACTTGAAGACGAAATTGATCTCGCTAGCTATGACGAAAGAAAAAGTGAGGAGGAGATTTCGCTAGCTGTTGTTCTTAGGAAGCTCAAAAAGTGAGTTCGAAGATTTACGAGGTCGTTTTTAAAAAGAGTGCCGCTAAAGAACTCCAAGGTTTGCCTCAAAAAATCCAACAGAAAATATTAGATGCGGTCCAACTTCTTTCTTTAAATCCGTACACTGAGTTACTGCAAATTAAAAAGATGAAGGGTGCAGATTCACTTTATCGAGTTCGTATCCAAGATTATCGAATCATCTACCTAATCGAAAACCAAGTCATTAAAGTTACAATTATCAAAATTGGTCATCGAAAAGAGGTTTATGAATAGCTTCTACACCTAAACACGCAGTTCTAAACTCCTCGAGTTGGGCGCACCAATTAGTTAAAAGTCGTATTGTAAGGCTCTTCTTTTTTATCGGGATTTTATTTTTTGGATTTTAAACTTATGATTCGAATGTACAAATTGCTCATGACCTTCAGAGTCAAAGAGATCATCAATTGATTCGTCATTTGGTATATAAGTGGCATTTTTATCGCGATCCAAAAAATGCTCACTGATAAGACCAGGTTTCATTTTTTTAAGGTTCTTCTTGGAGGAGGCTTTTTTTATACCGGTTTTCTTTTTCATGTAAGCCTCGGTTTTATATTGCGGAATTGTAGGTGTTGTATTTTTTGAAAAACTTACGTGAAAACTCCAAAATTTGATTATCCGAAACACTGTCTAAAGCTTCCATTCCAACGATGTGTTTGTGCAGTTCTTGGTGGTGATGAGATTCTAAATGATTTTTGAAATGGTTTTTTGCTAATCCAGCTCCTAAAATAAGTAATTCTTCAGTTAAACCAATTGATAAAGCCACCTCATGAAAAAAATTATTTTCAGCATTGATTTTGTGTTGGTCATGCCTGCTTCCAATCGGGTTTACGCTATGATGGCTTAACTGTTTTTTGACAATGCCTGTGGCAGAAATTTTAAAAACCTTTGCATGTTCTGAGTCGATCCATAGTACACAAGCTGACATAAAAGCTCCTTTATTAATTATGTTATTTACACCTTGAGAGGTCATGTTAAGGTGTTTTAAATTCAAAAACCTCACTCCCTTTATTTTTTAAGGTAGTTTTCACTTCTAGCGCATTTCCGGACATTTGATAATCACTTTGACTTTCAACTTCATAATAGTTTCCTGATTTGTTTATTTTGAGCTCATTCCACTGTTTAGCTTTGGCTGGACGAAACTCGATTTTCAGTGAGGACGTATCTAATCGCAAGGCTTCTTTTCCACTGATGAAAATTTTAATAGGATTTCCCATAAGCATGGTGATTTTAACATAGCGACCCTCCCGGACAAATTGTTCTTCAGCTGTATAGGGAGATTGATTTCCAGCTTTTGAATCGAGCGCAAAAACCAATAGTGGAATAATAAACAATTTGACCATATTTCCTCCGATTTCACATTTTGTTAGGGTCTATTCACAATTTAAATTAACGGAAGTGACTGTGTGATACGTGGGGCGTGATAAATTAGAAATGCCAACACTAATACCAAAACAAACCACAGCCATCTTTTTGTCATAATTAACTTTTTTGTGTTCACTTTTTCCTCCTTTAGTGGGTTAACATTGATTAAGCATACAATCGATTAGTTAATAGACTTATGATCCTCGACATAAATTTCATGAATTATATTGGATTTAATTCGATTTGATGCGGCGGGAAATAGATCTCGACGTTATTCGCTTTCCAAAGCAACAACTTGGCCAGTTTTGCTGAAGTCCAAGTTAGATTAAACTGGGGAAAAGTCATATAAAATTTCCAATTGGTGCCGAAAAAGGTCTTTTGTTCATTGCAGAAGAGTTGAAGTTCGGTATATACACTGAATTGCTTTTACTTTACCAAAAGGAGTTTATTGTGAACTTATCAAAGGTTTTACTTGTTACGTTACTATTAGTGTCATTTCAATCACAGGCTCAATCTGAAGATTCTCAGCCCTTATACAGCGAAAATAACTGTATCGATGGCCAGGATTTAAACTCAGAGGACATCAATATTAGCCACTGTCCTGTTCTGCCAAGTGAACCCGCTTCAATAGCCTTGGGCCAGTCAACTCAAGTCATCGATCTGGGTGCTTGGGAGTTAGGTCAAACTGCGGATGGTGAAACATATAAGTATGGTGCTCTTTCTGAACCAAAAGTAAATGAGCCCCGTTCTTTAATTTATGAAGGTGGCAGCTCAGTTGTGAATGCAGAAAACATCACGTGCTGGGCAAAAGGCTACTACCGACTGAGAAAGATTCTTCAGAACCCTCCAGAAGATTACGTTAAACTTCATGGTAAAGGCTTTCAATTTCGTTTCTTTCAATTTCAGACTGATTTGCGCAATGGCCCTACTGGATTCAAAGAAATTGCTTCGTATAGGGATCATTTAATTAAGTGGGTTACACGTATTGAGCCTGATGGCACATGTGTACAGCCGACTTTAAATAAGTTTCAAAAATACTTAACCGATGAAATTAAGAAACGCGGTCTGTAGGCAGAAGTTCCTCACTAACTGATATGGGCTAAGATCCAGCACTAATGAGTCTGGTTAGTCTATAAAGGACTTGGAAATTAAGACTAAGCTGTTTAAAATAAAAAGTGATGTCGATAGGAACCAAGAACGATTTAACAGCAAAGAAACTCATCGAAGTAGTCGTGCGTTGGCAGGACCGTGTCATCAACACCTATCATTTTTCTGAATACAGAATTTTCAAGCTTGGACTTGGTGCAGATATCTCTGTGCCTATGGGCTGCGCGCCAAATGATTGGCCCGTATTAGACCTTACCCAGGGTGTTATTATAAATACCAATGCGGACATGCGAATTGAAGTTGAGAATAACACTCAAAATGTGTCCAGTTCATATGGTCGTCATGAGTTGGCACGCACTGAAGTGTGCACAGTGCATTTATTGAATAATATACGTTTAATTATTCGCTTTGTGCCTTCACCGCCGCCCGTAATAATTGATCCAAACCTTCTGCTGAACCCAGCCGCGCGTTTTGCAGTTATTACGTCTGTTATTACATCTGTAATTGCCTCCTTGGTTGTATTGTGGAGTACTCCAGAATCTCTTGAAGAAGTTAAGGCTGAAACTGCTCGTGTAATCGAAGTGCATTTTAAGCGTCGTGGTGTAAAACCCTCTGCTGGTCAGGCATCTGATGCCTCGTCTGCAAACAATGCAAATGCAGAAGTAGCTAAAGCAGCTAACCAGCTATCTCAAGTTAAAAAGTCGGGCTTATTGGCGGCATTTGGAGCTGGCAGTACAAAAAATAAATTAGATAAAGTTAATAATGAGTCTACCCAGCTTATTGGCGCCGGTGAAAATGCAAATGGTTCTGCCGGGGCTAGAACGAGTGGCCAAGGCAATAATGTGAATTTTAAAGATACTGGTGCAAGCGGTGTTGGAACTGCAACTCAAGGAATGTCTGGTGGCATAAAAACCAAGGGCAGAAGTTCCGGCATGGCGGGCTACGGTAATGAATCATCTTTAGGTAATAAAGATAGTGTGCAACTAACTGCAGGCGGAGACGGGGAGGCCTTTATCGGTTCAATCGATAGAGAAGCTGTTAGACGTGCAGTGCGTTCAGCTCTAACTCAAATTAAATCTTGTTATGAACGTCAATACCGTCTTAATAGTAATTTAGAGGGCAAAGTTGTTATTCAGTGGGAAATTCACCCTAATGGTGTTGCTAAAAATGCTCAAGTTGTGAGAGCTAAATCAACGATCAATAACTCTGCGGTTGAAGAGTGCGTAAAATTAAAAATTTTAGCTTTGAAATATCCAGACCCACCGGCTGGAGTTGCAGCCGAAGTCACTTA
>JBBTEQ010000143.1:6388-15173 GCA_038042235.1 Bdellovibrionota bacterium
CCCAAGGAGAAGAAAAATGAGTCCAGTTGCCAATCCAGAAAACATCAATTCTTTAGTCAGAGCTTTTAACGAGGGCGGAATTGTCATGTATGTAATTCTGATTATTGCAATATTGGCTCTTCTGCTGATAATTGAAAGGTTTTTTACTCTGAGATCATTGCGAATTAATAAAAAAGAATTTTCTGATCAAATTTTCAGTACGATTGTACGTGGTGATTTAAGGCAGGCCATTTCCTATTGCAACTCAAGCCAAACGCCTTTATCAAATACTCTTAGAGTAGGGCTTGAACAAGTTTTAAGTAAAAGACCGGATAAAGATGTTCAAACTGCAATGGATGCATCGGTTCTAAGAGAGGTTCCAAGGCTTGAAGGCTTTACTTCATTTCTTGCAGTTCTTGGAAATATTGCAGTTCTAGCAGGTTTATTAGGAACAATTATTGGTATGATCGGTTCATTTCGAGCGGTTTCATCAGCTGATCCGGCGACTAAAGCTCAATTATTGTCTGAAGGTATCTCTCATGCTCTTAACTGTACGGGGTTTGGTCTTATCGTGGCCATTCTTAGTATTTTATTTTATGGGCTTTTCCAGCACATTATTCAAAAGTCCGAAAATGAGATGATCGAAACTAGTATGACTTTAATGAACATGGTGGCTTCAAATCGAGAGAAGTTAAAATATTAATTATAAATTTGCAGTTATTATTTCGTAAACTTTTTGCGGAGTAATGACTTTTAAGCACTGATTGTCCGTGCAGGGTGTCTTACGATGGTTATAGGCACTTACGCAGGGCGAACAAGCGTAGTTGGCGTAAATCGGTGTGGAGTTACCTAAAGACCGGTAAAGGTGTGGGGTTTCGGGCCCGAAAAAAACAAAGGACTTAATATTTGTAACGCTTGAAAAATGCCCGGGGCCAGAGTCATTTGTGATAAGAATTTTTGAAATTGTATATAAGGTTATGAGTTCACTGAAGGCTACTTTGCCTGCAAAATTATGACATCTTTCGTTTTTAATTGAGTCTTCGATAGTCTGAATTTCTTCTTTTTCAGAAGGGGCGCCAGTCATCAAGATAAGATATTCGGGATGTTTTTCTAAAACAATTTTTATTAATTGTGTGTAATTTTCAAGTGGCCACTTTCTTTGCGGTAAAAATTCACTGGCGTTAGGATTAACCAATAAAATTTTTTGTTCGGGCTGAATTTTTGGATAAATAGTTTTGATCGTATTGAAAACTTTTTCTTTAGAGGCTTCATTAACACTGACTTTTCGAATTTTGATTTCGCCATCGGTGATTTCTTTTTTTAAATAGGGGGTTTGCGACTGATTTGTAAAAGCCGCATCTACCAAGGCAATAAAATTCTTAGCAATATGAATGTGTGGATTATAACTGACATTGCGATTTAAAAAATTTCCGCGATACAGGCCTTCGCCATGATAGTTATGAAATCCGACCTTAACTGGGCTGCGGGTTAAAAAAGAAAGCAGGGCCGTTGCGCGTGAGAATAATTCCAAATCAATGGTGGCCTCTATTTCATTTTTCTGGCACCACAGAAACAATCGAAGCGAGTCTTTTAGAATGCTAAATAAGGATGTATCATCGATTGTGAAAATATTTTTTTCATCAACGGATTTCAGAAAATCAAGACTGGCCTTATTACGCTTAAAAATAACAAAGAAGATGTCCGCCCCGTATATGGTTTTAGCTTTTTGCATGGCAGGGTCGGCCAAGATCGCGCTGCCCATTTCTGACAGTTCGATAAAAAGAACATTTTTGGGGATAGAAGAAAGTGGTTCAGATGTTAATTTTCTAGATGGAACTAAAAATTTCAATAAAGTTACCAGAAAAGTTAGGGGAATACCTACACCGTAGTCGATTTTTCGCATGGTTTCGATCTTCATAGTTTAACTTTCATGGTTTATATTCTAAATAACTCGCACAATGATAGTATAAAAAATGATTAACGGGTATCCCTTTTATCAGGGTTTTCGCTTCTCCCACCTCAGTTAATTGTGCACAGTTTAAATGCGCCAGATGTTCCATTTTTTTGTTTGCCTCAACGATAACGAGCAGTTCATAGCCGATATTTGACTGGGGGGCCCAGATATCAAATTGATCAAAACGTTTATCAATAACAAAGACCTCAGAATTTTTATTATTATAGTACATTGCCCTACTGCCTAGAGTCCAATTCATTACGGCTAAAGCTTTTTTTGGTTTGTTGATTTCTGTTAAATGATCATTGGCCTTTGCCACAATTGCATCCCATCCCTGTATGCCCTCGTAAAGAGTGGACGTATATTTCGCAGGAAATACTTTAAAGCCGAGTTCAAACAGCATTGTGAAACTTAAAAGGGACGATAGTACCACAGAGGCGATGAGGATTTTTTTGTAGTTCTTGTATTGCAGAAAATAACAATAGGAAAGGGGAATCATTAAAATGAAATAGATCAGCATCCAGTGAGGTAGTAAGGGCTCTGACACCGCAACGTAAATGAAAAACAAAAGAAAAACAGTTAAAAAAACCAGAGTAATATAAAATTCTTTTTGATTTTTATATTTCTTTAAGAGCGCAGTAAAGCCAATGAGGGCCACGATAAAGGGACCAATTCCCCAACTGATCAGTTGCATCAGCAGCGAAGAACCCAGGTTTTTTAGTATTGAGGCATCGGCAGATAATACATGGTCGGCCTGATACTGAAAACTAATCCAGTTGTTTTTACTGTTCCAGTATAAAACCGGGCTGATTAGAATAGCAGCAACATAAACTCCAACCCAAAGATTAGCCTTAAACAGCTCAGTGATTTTTTTTTGCTGAGTAAAAATTAGATATGTAAAAATGAGGAGGAGTGAAAAAATATAAAGTACGGCTGTGTATTTTGATAAACCGGCTAGCCCCAACCACAGGCCCAGTAAGACCCAGTTTTTAAGGGTGGAGTGAAGCAGCACTTTCTCAGTTGAAATAATAATAAGTAGGGTTAAAGGCATTAACAGGGTGTCTGGCAGCAGCGCGACGGACATCGCATTGAATAGTGGTGTAAGATTCAGCGTAGCGACAGCGTAAAGTGAATGAGTTTCGGAGATGTTTTTGGCTCTGAGAAAATTAAAGATAAGCACGGATGTTAGGATCGAAATTAGCATGGCCGATAGACGGGCTTGAATAAGATGATCAATTGGCATGAGCCCAAAGAGTGCCTGCACCCATCCTACCAAGGGAGGGTGGTCGAAGTAACTCCAACCCAGTATTTTCCCATAGAGAACATAATGGGCTTCATCGACACCTAAGCCAAACTGTGTGGACACACGTAGGCGCAGTATCGTCATCAGAAATAAAAAAAACCAAAGGCTGTGTTTAGTATTCAAGTTGAGTAGTCATTACAGCTTAGAGTATTTTTAATAAGTAATCAGTTAGGGCTGAGTAAAAACGCAGCTGCTCTTCCCTGATATAGTCTGTATTTCGGATACCTAGAAATATAAAAGAATCACTTTCTAAAACTTGTTCCCAATGCTCCAAAGCTAAAAAATAGTTAGGGTCTTGAAGTTGAGTGGCTTTTAGATTCTCGGTGGTTAAAATTGAGCCCACAGCCAGCGCCGAAGTGTAGCTGACGATACCATCGGATTTATCAGAGATATAATAACTAGTTACGCGTAAGGGGGCCGACAAATTACGGGCGTCCCAGACATCAAAGCTTTCTTCTTGGTAGCCAGCAAAGGCCACAATTTTGGTTTTGGGAGAAACTCTTACGCTACTTAAAAATTTAGCCACACCAGATTGAGTCAATTGAACAACGCCATCAAGTTGAGCCAAATCTGTTAGTAAGCTGAATATCAGTGAGTCGTCTAACCAGCTTTGGATAAACTCGATACCTTTGTAAGGAGTTGAAATTGTCAGAATATTTTTTATATCGTATTTTTGTTGATTGGCGACAAATAAGGTATAAAAACCACCCGCACTGTGGGCGATGACATTAAAAGTGGTTTTCAGAGCCGGAGTATTTTTATTAATATTTTTTTCAAGAACTTCGATTTTAGCAAATACTTGACTCAGTCTTTCACCATTCTCCTCTATGGTTCCGATGGGGTTTAGTCCTTCGGCTACATAGACCTTAAAGCCTTTTTTCTCGATAGATTTAATGATATCACGAGAGAAGTATTCGGGAGCAAAAGAGTTAAAAAAACCGGGAACAAGTACAACAATCTCTCTTGCTATGGCCTGAGTTGTAAATAATACAGAAAATATTAGTGAAAATATAAGTGAAAAAAGTACTGGTTTCATTTCCCCTCCGAATATAAAGCCCGATGTTGAGACAAAAAAGATACACTAAAACCCATTTGTATATTTTTTATAGTCCGGGACACTCTAATTAGAGACTTATCTTGTTGCAAGCGTTGCAGAATGCATAAAGTTTCTTTTTTACATTATATTCAATTAAATGGTGCTTGACGTATTGCGACATAGCCTATTGTGGGGTATAAGGGTCAGGTTCAAGCAGTGTTAAAATTGGTCCAAATGATAACCGGGGGTAATATTATGTCAACTACGGATATGGCAACAATCGTAAATTCAGCAAATTTAGAAGAAAAAGAATTTAAAAAAATTGAACGTGAGTCAGATATCGATTCGGACGAAGATTCTGATGAAAATGAATCGGGCGTGTCACTCAGGGCACGGGAAGAAGCGGAAGCCGCTCAAGAGTTAGAAAAATTGGCGCAAGCCGGTGGTTTTAATTTTGAAGAAGAAAATGATTTTGATTTTGATGCTGTTGATAATATTTTAGAATTAAATGAAACAACATTTCCAAAATTCACTTTAGCTAAAAATAAAGCTCGGTTTTTGCGTATGGTTTCTTGGTACCGACAAAAAGAAGAGTGGATTGAAGTTGCTCCAGTTAGTGGAGTGACTAAATTATTTAAGCAACAATCAAAAGAGCTTGAGGGCATACGCGCCAGTAAAATGGATTATGAAATGGAGCTTGAGACTGGAACATTAACTCCATCACAAAGATCTTATCGCCGTGATGAACTTAAAATGTGTAAAGTTCAAGAAAAGATGGCTGTTCATTTAATATCTAAGTTGCAAGTTAAAATAAAATCGGGCCGCAGATAGTAAGTTAAGCTTTTTTGCACTGGCCTAGCTAGGCCAGTGATAGTTTGTAATATCCCTCCATAAGGCCTGAACTTCGTATTTCAGGACGCTTATATTCGTTTTAATCGTATCAAAATGAGAAAAAATATTTTTTTATATAATTTTTAAATTAGCCCTTATCTTTTTTAAGTATCAAACCGATACATTCATTATGAGTCATTCGATTCATAAATTATAGAGGAGGCCTAATGGCTCGATCATTTGTATATATCGTGAGTGAAAACCCTGAGGTTGTAGAAAAAATTAAGAAATCTTGCGATGGTCAGGAAGTAAGTTTTTATACTTATGTCAGTCAGCAATGGCGAGAAGGCTTAGATAATCCTTTTTTCAGATCACAGCTTGTTAATGGCTTACCTGCACTTTCGGGTGGTACGGCGCCTTTGGCAACTACTACCGGTAAAGGTGGTAATCTTGTAGCTTTTCCTACGCAACATGTAGATACAAAGTTACAGGTTCAAAAAATGGATGATCTTGAAGCTAAAGCTATCGAGTCTGCTATTAACCAATATAAGGGTAATCTGACTGAAGCCGCAAAAGCTTTAGGTATTGGGCGTGCAACTTTATATCGTAAAGTTAAGCAATATCACTTAGATCCATCACGAGCCAGGCGTCGCAAAATAGCAGCCTAAAGTTTACTCGCATTTTAATAAAAGCTGGGGTAAAATTAGCTATGAGTCAAAAAAAATTAATAATTTTTACTTTATTTGTTATTGTGGCAGGTGCCGTTTCCATTAACGAATTTATTGTTCGTAATTCAGTACAGGAGCGTAACCGTGAGGTTGCCAGTTTTGGTGAAAGGTTTGAGCCAGAACAAATCAAATGGGAGCAGGAGCTAGCTAAAACTGTTTCTAAAGAAACAGGTAAGACCTTAATAGGCACTAAACCTAATTTAAACGATAAATTTTTATTTGAAGCTCTTGCCGGAAAATACGAAGCCAGTGTGGTCGATGGCAAACTGTTAAAAATCAGCCTGATGGCCAATCAGACCGCCCTTAATTTAAGTATCGATAATTTAATTAAAGACTACTCTTCGGTTTTTAAAGACGCAAAGTCATTTGAAAGATCTGCTAGTGACGGCACGACTGAAAACGTAATTCTTAAAAATTTTAATGGCAAATCAATCGGTAAAGTTACAATCCTGAAAGACGACCAAGGTCGTGTCATCAACATAGAGATTCAATAGTTTTTTAGTACGCGGTCTAAGCTTCAATCGCCTTTATGCCGATAAAGACCTATGGTATTTCAGGATATTTCAGCCTCCATTCCATCAAATAGTACAGGTCTTAAAAAATCTGCAGCACATCTGGCAGATCGATTTTTTTCTTTTTTTTTAGATTATCTGGTTATTTCGCCATTTGTTTTTTTTCTGCTGTATTTTTCATTTACTAATGGAATAAATTTTTGGAGGTCAAACCCTACGGCGCCAGAAAATGACAGTCTTTTGGTCATTTTGATTTCCTGCTATGTTGTTTTTTTTAGTTTAATTCAAAGTTTTTTTATAAAATTATGGGGCGCCACTCCAGGGCAGTATTTTTTAAAAATCCAAGTTCAGTTTGATGAACCGGATGAATTCAATTTTTTCAGAGTTTTTTTTAGACAGACATCGTTCTGGTTGAGTTTTTTATTACTTGGAATTCCATTTATAGGGATGATGACCAATAAATTCAGACATACTTTTTATGATCGGGTAGGGCATATTTCAATTGTGAGTAGAAAAAATGAATCTGAGTTTTTTATATTCGAAAAAGAATATCAGTACTGGCAGTCCTTTATGATGACGCTGATTATTTTTACTGGATTTCTGTTGTTTAGCTTGATCTTGAAAAACTACTCAATGATTATTGACCGAAATGCCACTTTTGCTAAATTAGAGGAGCAAAAATACTTTTGCGAGGAAATTCAAAATGTTGCGCTGAATGAAAGATTGCAAGTTGCGGTTGCTTTAAATCTGGCTGATCAGTTGTCGGATGAATGTTTAGATAAAGAAGCTAATTTTGTACTTTGGAAACAAAATCAGCAAGAACAGGATTTGGCCTATTATGCCAAATCTCTTACAGCAGAAAATAGAGATCAAGAAATAGATTATTTAATACAATCCTGCGACGGGCAAAACACAAGGCCTATGAACAGTAGAACAATCGGTTGCAGAATTGCACATTCATTTTTAAATAATAAAATTGAAGAACTTTATCTGAGTTTAAAAGAAGAGAACTTTTTAAGTGACTCCTTGAGGTACGAATTGAGTCTTATTTTAAATAAACGCAGTGAAATTAAAAATAATTTTTCTAAGCTTGAAAAATACAACTCATCTAAACAAATAAAAAAATATAGAGTCATTGAGATGATTTCTCAAAACAATGAAAAAAAATCAGGGCGATCTCCAGCTGCAATAGGCCACCCCAACGAGCAACCCCTTCATCCATCCATAATTGATATGGTCAAAGAGTTATGAGTAGGGGCTATGATATTTCCGGGTGACTTTAAAGAATTCAGTCGCAAACCCGAACTTAAACTCTCGTGGGTTGTGTTTTTTTTGAACATATTTATTTTTATTGTGATTAGTATTGGTTTTGATACCTGGCCTTCGCCCAGCATTCGTAAAATGCTGAATGACCAGAAATTTGTAAACTCAGTTTATGAAATGTATGTTCAGACCTTAGATCCCATTGAGAAAAAAAAATTAAACGGCAGTGTTTATTCTGTCTATGCGCGAGCGCTTAAGGACCAAAAGTTCTGGGGGCGCGCTCTTGAGCATCCTTTTAAAGGTGACAAAGTGCAGATACGCGAAAACCGTAAAGCCATTGCAGGTTTTTATGATTCTTATTTAAAGTCGGCCAATTATTATTTTGGCCTAGGTGCGCTGGAGGTATCTCCATGGTCTTGGATCACCTATCAGTTTGTTCATGTTTCATTTATCCATTTACTTGCTAATATCCTATTGATTTTTTTAATTATTTCTTATTTAGAAAAAAGTGTTAACAGCTTATGGATTGCGGCGACCTATTTTCTTTCTGGTTTTGCTGGAGGTATTTCTTTTTTGTTTTTTGATAATATGGGTGGTATTTCGATGGTCGGCGCCAGTGCTTCGGCCAGTGGGCTGTTAAGTTTTTTATTAATCATCCAAAGTAGCAGGCTTATGCCCTGGGGTTTTGTGATGGCCCCAGTTAAAGAGGCCTATGGCCAAATTTATTTACCTGTTTTTTTTATTTTCCCGATATTTCTGGTTTGGGATTTTATCAGTTTGTTAAGTGAGCCATCAGGGGTTGTGTCGAATGTGGCTGTTTCGGCTCATGTTGGTGGTATTATAATGGGTTTTATAATCGGCGCGTATTATTCTCTATTCCTCAGGAGCAAATCCGCGGCGCATAGTGTTTTCAGTGATCACGATGGGCTCCATGAATTGCCTTAAGTAATCCGGCCCGCCGGTCTTTGAACCTATTCCTGACATTTTAAAACCACCGAAAGGGTGTCTATCAACCATGGCACCTGTAATTCCGCGGTTGATGTACATATTACCGACTTCAAGCTCCTGTTTTATTTTTTCGATATTGGCCGGAGACCTTGAGAAGACTCCTCCGGTCAGTGCATATTCGGTCGAGTTGGCAATTTCGATGGCGTGATCAAGGTTGCGTGCCTTAATGAG
>JBBTEQ010000144.1:0-21895 GCA_038042235.1 Bdellovibrionota bacterium
CTGTCAATACTCGAGCCCTAATCAACGTACCTGTTTCAATCAGCTACAATCCTAGCACTCCGCTTACACCTGCAGAACTCAGTACTTTTGTGCCGGTCACTTTACAAGCGGGTTCGCGGAGCTTCACCCAAAGTGTTTCAATTGCAAATTTAGTAGCTAATGGCGGCAGCATGACGTTACCATTTAATGTGACCTTTCAACCAATAGATGTGGGGCTTAAAACTTTGATCGCAACAGTGAATGCAGGCCAGCAGTTTACAGAGAGTAATTTCGCGAATAATTCTATACAACTAGAAGTGCATGTTGGAGGGAATTACAAGATTGTGAAAGAGGTGACTGAAATTAACCCTAAAACAGGAAAAATTATTAAATCTTATGGCGAAGGCCCGGTAAGCATAGCACCAAATAAATTAGCTGGTTGTACGTCAAAGGAAGATAAAACAATTAAAATAAAATTAACTTGCGTAAAAGATGATGGCAGTAATGAAGCTGTAGAAGATTGTAAAGTTAGTAGCGAATTAGAATGGCCAAATAATGGTCCGCATGACCATGATGATGGCAGCGACACACACCTTGGCGTTTTAACTCAGCCAAGCGAAGATATACCGATCACGGGTTTGATATTAACCTATAAGGTTTCGGAATTTGCTGGCGCTTATGCAGTAAAACTTGATGGTATGGGTCCCGATAATAAACCAATTGAAGTAGGTTCAGTTCTCGTCGAAACTAGTATTGCGAATGACTTAACACCGCTAAATGATTTATTGGTGTTCAAGGCATTAATACCAGGAACTAGTGAAAGTCACCCTAACGAAGGGTATTATGGGACGCCACTGCTCAGAAGTCGTTTGAGTGTAGCGCTCGCTGACTTTAAATCTAAAGTCGAACAATTTAATTTTTTTGTAAGACTTGAAAGAAATCCAACGGGCTTGCCTACCAACGATCCCTATATTAATGACCTAGCATTGCCTGTGGTTAAATCAGAAGCAGCAAGTTTAAGTTGGGGCGGTGCCTATGATATTGGTAAAACCTGGAGTACCACTGGTAAACATTGCTTACATCGTAATGGTACTAATCTTGATATTTCGATGAGCCCTTTTGGCCCTGCTGATGGTGAAGTGCTATTTGATAACGGAACCTATGCGACTATATATAGGACGTATTTGGCTGAAGCATTTATAGAAGCTAAGCTTGAATTCCCTGAAAAAGATGAAAGACCGAACGACTATACAGATCATTGGCATGCACGACCTACAAAATAAAAGGAAAATAAAATGAAAACAAATATTATTGTCAATCTTATCGTAATGCTAATCTCAGTAAATATTTATGCACAAACTTACATTTATAAATGCTCCGACCCTGAGCTTGCAATGTCTCCTGCGGTTGAGGCCAAAGTAGATTATGATAAAAAAACAGGTTTATATAATTACAAATACAAAATAAAAAATAAATCTGATGCCATAGTCCCAATACATGGGCTTTATTTGGCTACATTTACTAATGCAAGTGATATCAAATCAAATAAAAATTGGAAATTTAATAGCTTTGATGATAATGAACTATTTTGGTCGGCCAAATCTGAAGGAATATACATCAACGTCAATTTTAAAGCACCAATACCAATTTTTCCGCCCGGCAATGATTACGATATATCTCCAGGCCAATCAATTGATGGATTTGAATTCAAATCACCACACCCGCCCGGACCAGTTAAAATTCAATTTAGAGGCACTGTATTAAAAGGAAGCGAAATCGTTGGAAGTGATGGCAAACCTATACAAAATTTTCGCACAGTTATACCAAAAGATGAGCTAGAGAAACTCTTCGATGAGGGTATTGTCAACTGCCCAGGCTATTTTGATTCGAGTCTCGATGTTGACAATCCTCGCGACACTGGCTTAATCATGGTCACTATTGGCCCAGTTCCACCAACTAGAATTACAGCCAAACTTCGCATGCGCAAAATTAAAGATAAAAAATGGCGGGGCTCGCCAACTACTGAAGAGCCTAATATTCAGATTCTGCCAATTGATACAGGTAAAATCGAAGTTATGCTTTTTGGCAGCCACGATCTGGATGTGAAGAAAATAGATTTAGCTTCTTTAACTTTTGGCCAAGGTAATGCTAAACCTTTAAAAACTGTTATTATTAATGATTTCAGTGATAAAGACGGCGAAGTTGATGACGATGATATAAAAGAACACATTAAAAAGAATAATGTTAGGCACTTGCTTATGGAATTTAATTTAGACGATGTTGACATCAGATGCGATGCCGAACGCGCATTATTTTTAAATGGTAAAATTGGTACCAAGGATTTATTTGGTGCTGTTAAAATTAAACATGGCAGCTGTATGGATAAGAAAAACAACGCCAAGGAAGTAAAGAAAAAGAAAGATAGTGAGTCTAAGGAGAGAAAATAGGCGCTGTCTTATTTTAGAGATTAAACATCACTCAGCGGTCTAAATCTAAGCGGCAAATCTTCTGGCATTGCTTTTTTGTGTTCTTCTCCACCAAGTACATGCACATGAAGCGCGTTGGTTTTACCATGATCTGCCATGGGTTGGCCTAATGTTAAAATAATGCGATCGCCGGTTTTGGCTAGACCATTCTCAATCAATAATTTTTCAACCTGCAATAGCACATCTTTTAATGTCTGGTATGGATTCAACCTCAAAGTTTGTAAACCCCAGGTGATTTCGAGTCTATTCAAAACTTCACGGTCTTTAGTTACTGCAATAATCTGCGCTTTAGGTCTAAAGCCTGCAATAATCTGCGCGGTTTTTCCAGAGGTCGTAAGGCACACAATGGCCGTCGCGTTCAGCTTGAGTGCGGTCAAAACTGAACTTGCCGCGATAGCCGCAGGCGTACTGAGAAGCTCGCTTTCTAATGAAATTTTATAATAAGACTCCTCGCTCTTTTCAACTTCAACAATAATTTCATGCATGGTTCGTATGGCTTTAAATGGATACTTACCACTGGCGGACTCTGCGGAAAGCATTAAGGCGTCTGTTCCATCTAAAACTGCATTGGCAACATCAGTAATTTCGGCCCGTGTCGGCCTAGGATTTTCAACCATTGAGTCCAGCATTTGTGTAGCTGTTATAACCGGTTTACCCAGTTGATTGCATAAACTGATAATTTTTTTCTGAGATCGCGGCAAACGGCTTTGCCCGATTTCAACCGCTAGATCCCCCCTTGCCACCATAACAACATCACTGAGTCTTACAATTTCTTCTAAATTTTCTAAAGCCTCAAGCATCTCGATCTTAGCTACAATTTTCGCAGGCGATCCAACTTTTTCTATTAGCTCCCTGAGCGTGCGAATATCTTTACCGTGTCTGACAAAACTTAAAGCCACATAATCAACGCCATTTTTTAAACCGAATTCTAAATCTTCAATATCTTTCGATGTCATAGCTTCAACCGGCAAATTAACACCTGGTAAATTCATACCTTTGCGATTTTTTAAAATACCACCGTAAATCACTTCAGCTTCAAGCTGCGTCTCCTGTACATTTAAAACTTTTAACTCAATCAATCCATCATCAAGTAAAATCTGAGTTCCGGGCTTGCAGGCCTTACAGAGTTCTTTAAAATCGCTGGGAATAAGCCCATCTTGGCCTAGAACATCTTCAATTGTAACCTTAACAATTTGTTTTTGTTTAAGTTCGATAGAACCCTTTTCAAAAAGACCCACACGAACCTTAGGGCCCTGCAAATCCTGCAAAATAGTAACGGGAGCTTTAAGAGCTATCGATGCTTCACGAATTATATTAATAACCGCCAGATGTTCTGCATGGGTGCCATGGCTAAAGTTAAGTCTGGCGACATTCATTCCAGCTTCAATAGCTTTTTTGATATTAGCAGCGTCTCGGGTTGATGGCCCGATTGTGGCTACTATTTTTGCTCTTCTATTTGCTAACATGGACCTATCTTAGATGTTTATCGACTGAATGTCCTGTAAAAAAAAGTTTCTCTCAGTTTTTTTAACTGCGCAGCTTCATGGGCACGGATTGAAGCCTCTCTTTTAGTTTTTTCTTTCTCAGAAGCTATAGATCTTTGCAAAACCTTAGTTTGGCTATTGTTTTGCCTTAAAAATTCACTTTTCCAAAGTGGCGCCTGAGCCGCTAGAAATCGGTTGTACAGTTTTGTGTCCTGAAAATAATGTCTGGTAAAACTAATAAAATCGCTTTTATTAATAAATTCAGACCGAATAAGATCAGGCTTGCTCATAGCTGGCTCGACTCCATATTCTTTTAATATGAAATCGCCAAGATTCAGAATCTTTAAATCACCTAAAAAGCGGCTAACCAATAATTTATCACCATCAGCAGTCTTATCATTAATGGTTAATAATTTTAGGCTTTTATTCTGTGTTATTACACTGATACGCCCTTCAATAACCTCAAGATTATGTTTTTTTTCATTAGTCTTAATTTTTAAAATCGTGCCTTCAAGCATAACAACCTGTTTGCCATCTAGTATAAACTTATAAATGCTTTCTTGAGTTCTGATCAAACAGGGACTGATTCTATTTAGACAGTTTTCAGGAACCAGAATCGTCTGCGCTCTGCAGAGCAGACTAAAACATGTGCTTATTAATAATAAGGCTATCTTTAAATAGCTCAAAGTATATGCCTTTCTAGAATAAGAACTTTCTTCTGCACCGATTCGTCATTTTTAAAATCTTCTTTTAAAATCTTAAGTATATCCCGGGCATTCCCTGTGCGTTTTGTGCGATAGTAAAATTCAGTCAATAAAACCAGAGACTCTGCAGTCCAGTTGGATTCTGGGAAATGCGTGACTGCAGACTCGATTATCCGCATACATTCGATTTCTTTACCCAGCTCATAACATTTAGTTTTAGCCTCTAGATAATATTTTTTTGCAGGCTCATTGCTGTTATCAGTCTCAATATTATTTTCAATAACAAATTCAATGTCATCAGGCTCATTATTGAGCTTATTTGTTAGCTTACTAGATATGCTTGCCACACTACGTTGATTTATATTAACAGAACTAGCCAGCTCGTTCATTCTTTTCTGTAGACTAATTAAGCTCTTCTTTCTTTCAAATTTAGCCTTCAACTCTTTATTTGTTTCAAAATAATTAAGTGTTTTATAAGAATAAAGAAGGATTCCGGTCAATACCAAGACCAAGGTCAATGTCATAACAATAAACGAGTCAATCCTCTTCATATATGGCTATTCGGCTAGCTGATGAATAAAGTTTATGACAAAAGCGCATATTAAGCTAATATATCGGATTTTAGCGAGCCAGGGAGCTTAAAATGAATAAAGCGGAACTAGTAAGTGCCATTGCACTTAAAACCAAAATGAATAAATCTCAAATTGAGAATTTTTTAGATATGACCGTTACTATTATACAGAAGACTGTTTCGAGTGGCGAAGAAGTTAAAATCGTGGGTTTTGGTTCGTTCTGCAAAGCAATTCGTAAGCCAAAAATGGGGCGAAACCCAAAAACCGGACAAACCATGAATGTGCCTGGCACGATTATTCCCCGTTTTAAACCTGGAAAAGATTTTAAAGATTTAGTTAAAAAATAACTTCGACCTATTACATTTTATCATACTTACTATTAAATGAAATCGGCCAGGACTCGATCATTTCAAGAGATTCATAATAGACCTTACTGAAAGCTGAAACTTGTAAATTTTTAAATAGTAAGGACTTGTTTAAGGGTAACTTAATCAGTTTTTTATTGAAAGCATAGAATATTTTTTCACCCATTATTCCACCAATAATCTGTGCTGATATAAAAAAACTTTTTTTACTGTATTTACGCAAAGCACTCTCATTTATTGTCCTGTATCTGCCTTGAGATAAAAATTGCAATTCAGAAAGTTTTTGCGTTAAAGCCAAGGTCAAAGCGTCTTTACCACGGTCATCAAATAGCTCCTTTTGTAGAGCATTTCTAATGTCCTGCAGAGTATCTGTTTTTCTTTTTGGGTTTTTAACTTTACTGAAAAAATAAATAATAGCTTCCAGCCATATTAATTTCAGAAAGTCTTTTTTAGGATCTAGAATTGTTTTAGTGTAGGAGCCCTCTTTGAAATATATATATTGAGCCGCAACTCTGATAACATGATTTACCGAATAACGGGCTAAATAGCCACATTCGATTTCGGGTATATAAAACGAATAGCCTTCACGTATATTATCAATAACTTTATTTTTTAACGAATATGGACACTTATCAATCAACTCAAAAAAACTATTATCATCTGAGGTGTAAATTGAAAGCCTTGAGGTGTCGATTTTTAGCCCAAACGAGCCCGTCAAAAAATTTACCGTTCCCGCTACAGTATCTGTGGGATCTACATCATGAACCTTGATTTTTTTGTCAAAGCCACTTTCCAAATAAAGCAAATAATCTTGCCACTTAACCCAAGGTGGTAAACCGTTCAGTGCCCACCTGTCTTGGTCCAATTTTACAACATCAGTTGTCAACTCCATTTGTTTTTCCATAATCTTAAAGTACAAAACTTCAGGGCTCTGATAAATGACACACTGATTGAGCTTTGGCATCGTTGTTTTCAGAGCTCTTTTCACAGCTAGAGGCAAATGGGACGAAGCCAAGTGAAGATCCCCATATTGAACGAAAATTTTAAATTTTTTATGTTGCAGATAAATACGTTTGATTACTTCTGCTGACAGTTTGTCGCGCTCTTTAAGAGTCTTAACATTAGAATCAGCATTAATTCCATAAATGCTGATTTTATTCTGCTGCGCCCATTTGAATAAAGGGCGGTAGTTTTCCCATGGGAAACCCCAGTTTTTTTTCCAAGCCACATTTGTCAAAAATTCTTTTTCTGAAATTTGGCCTGTCAAATACAGATTTATATCTGCTTGATCTTTTGCTCTTAAGCACTCAAGAGCAATCACTAACGGAGATTTCATTTTTCTGATAATTCTTAAAAAACCGCGCGTGGACTGTTTTTGTGCATGAAAATCGCCAACCAAAACAATATCAGCTGACTTAAGTCTTGCAAATAAATGACGTTTATCAATTGTTTGCCATCTTAGCTTACTCAGCTCTTTGTCGTATGTTTCACGATAATTTTTAAGCTCCTTAGTTTCCTGGCCGATAATCGATTCAACTCTTTTTTTTATATTATAATAAAAATCTTTTCTAATTTGAACCAGTCGCGTCGAATTCATAGGTTTTATTATTAATTATTCATTTTATTAAAACAATTGTTGATTTCGTCTTTGAAAAACAAAATCATATTAAATATGACAAAAAAATCAAATTTGCTAATTCTGAGTCTTCTTGCAAGTATCGGGTTATTTATCTATTTAACCTTCCATCATTTCGCTCTAAAACTAGGGTTAGGTGGCAGCTCACTGTGCCATATCAGTAGTAAAATAAACTGCGATGCTGCTGCTACTAGCAGTTTTGCTGAGTTAGCTGGCATACCGGTGGCTATTTTAGGTGGAGTCTTTCATATTATTTTGCTCCTATTCGTCATTTTTTACCGCTTCGGATGGTCAGAGCCGACTTCATACCTACGCGTCACCCTTCGCGGAATGCTTATTAGTTCGGTAGCGGTCGCAGTAATATTCGGATCAATATCTTTATTTATTCTAAAAATCCTATGCCCATTCTGTATTGCCACCTATGTGTTTTCTCTTATCAATCTTTTTTTAGGTTGGAATTTAGTACAGAACTACAGCAAGGATACGTTTAGATTCTCTAATTATTTTAACGAATATAAATCTCATCTTATTGTTTTAATAACTATACCCATAACTTCTTGGGTCGTTTCCGGAATGATTCAATCCAACTATGGTTTGGATCAGTTAAAAAAACAAATTCCCGAAAAAATTGCTATTTGGAACGCCGGCACCCAATTCAGCTTTGATAAAAGCATTGGTATTTCGAATAAAGTTGAAAATCCGCGCATGACAATAGTAGAATTTGCAGACTTTAAATGTAGTCATTGCAAATATGCGGCAGCTACCTTTGAAACTTTTTTATCAGGCAGGCCCGATATTGAATTTATATATAAACCTTTTCCACTTGATGGCAGTTGTAATGATGGGATTCCACAAAAGGGAGATGGCTCACGCTGTGTCCTTGCCGCCTTTACGCTTTGTGCTGATAAGCTGGCACAAAAGGGTTTAGATATGTACCATTGGATTTTTCACCGACAAGAAAAGCTTATAAACATAAGCGATGTAAAAAGCTTATTACCGGAAATCCAGGCGGACCTTGGCCTAGACTCAGCTCAAATGTCTGAGTGTGCCGATAGCTCTGAGATTTATGATCAGCTCAAAAAGAGCGCAGCCGAAGGAGCTGCGGCTCAGGTTGAGGGTACACCGGCTGTTTATCTAAATGGAAAAAAACTACCATGGGGACATCAGCTTGAAATGTTAAAGCAAGTTACACAGTGAATTGATAAGTATTAGTCATATTGGTTAACTAGAGAAATTTACTAAAGAAAAAACTCATGACTTTATCAAGGTAACCATTAAAAACTACTTCAGCGGTATAGCCCAAACCCCTGATAATTTCCAAAAAAAAGCCTGTTACAAAAACAACAACTAATGAAAACCAAAACGATTTAATCACCATATTCGTTGAACGCACGTCATTAATTCTCAACTGCTCCATGCACTCTTCTATTTTTCGCATCACAAATCTAAGCTCATTAAAATGCTCTTTAAACTTATCCCTTAGCTCTTGTTGCTTAGTTCGCGTAAGTCCGCTTAAGCCAGGAAAATTTCTTTTAGTTCTAATAGCATGAATAAGATCAACAGAATGCAAAGAGTACTTTTCGATTCTAACCCGAAAATTGGGGTAATCAGAATCCGTCTCGATAAACTCTTTTATGGTTGCAATGGCGCGGTCGTACTCTTCATTTATAACCATCGTCAGAATATTATATCGCATCGTATCCGGACGGCCCAAATCCGTTATATCGATATCATTGGACTTACTCTGTAATTTTAAGGCCGCATCACTCATATTTGACTTATCGGCATTTTTAATAAAAACCAAAATACTAATAGCAGTTCAGTACCGGTTTAAAACCAAAATAAGCCAGCTCAAGGTCTAGTTTTGCTTTGGAATCGCCTAACTTTTGATACAGGACTAGCCCGATCTGTGGCAAACTGGACTTACGAGCTGTGTCGATTCTTAAAGAACAGATACAGACACTTCAGGAGGAAGTTATGGAGTTTGAGATAAAAGATATTGAGATATTAGACGGCGAAACGCAAACACAAATGAATAGAAATGATATGGTCGAAGCCGAAAAATCATTAGCCTCAGAATCATTCTCTAACTATCAGATCAATCGCCAAGCCCCAGCTGAATCAAATCAATTACAAAATTCTATCATAATGAATGAGCTCTACAAAGAAACAGAAGAACTTCAGAATAAATTAAAACTAAATTACAAACGACTTTTACTTTTTGAGGCTGAAAATAACAAACTGAATGAGGAAAAAAATAAACTTTTTTTTGAAATGCAGAATTATTTGCAAAAAAATCAAATTCTGACCGAAAAAAATGAGACCTTAGAAAAACAAAATATTCTGGCAGATCACACACAAAAGTTGTTAACCGAAAAACTGACCTCTTATGAGAAAATAAACAATACTCAGCTCTCTGAAATTAAAAGGTTTTCCAAATTTCATATAAAAATACAGGAAGTGGTTAAGCCGTTTATTGTGCAGCTCAAAAAACAGATTATCGATCTTAAAAATGAGCTTTCTCTATCACAAAGAATTAATACCAATCTTACCAACACCTATAAAGAATTTTGTAAAAAAATTGAACTTGAGCTAAATCAAAAAACATTAGAGATCGCCTCACTGAACGCCGAAAAAAATAGGTTGATTCAGACTTATGAAGAGCAAATTCATTCGTTTTCTAAAGAAATAATCGATTTACAAAGTAAAAGTGACAGTACTAATAAAGAAGTTTCTAGACTGAAAAAGTCAGTTGAATTTAAAAACTATTTTGAAAATGAAGTTATCCGCTTTAAGCGCACACATGAAGAAGATCAGAAGACCGTAAATGATTTATCACAGAAAAAAGCGGCCGCCGAGGCAAAAATATTAATGCTCGAGCAGGACTTATCAGCCATCAACACAGATTATTTTACAGCAAAAAACAAGGTGTCTGATTTGGAAGCAAATTTGGAAATAATAAGAACTCAATTTTCTAAAAAAATAAGCGAACACACGGTATTAAATGAAAGATTGTCGCGGCTTGAAAAACTAAATAATCAGTTAAGTCTTGAGATCAGTTCGCAGTAACATTGTTCGCTTCACTCAACAAAATTGTTCGCATAGCTAGATGAAATTAATAGCTTCAGACAGGCTTGAAAAAATTTTTATACCCGTTATGCCTTTAAGATTAAGTAACTTATGAAAATCGGCTTTAACGCCAACAAGTCTGGCGTCCTCAATTATTTTAATAGACTCAAAAAATGTTAAAATATTAGCTGATGCCGTAAAATTCAGCTTATCGAGGCAAAATATAACTTTTTTATTTTTCAGTTTCTTTTCACAAATATCACGAAAAGGTTTGTTCTGATCAGGCTCTATGCGTCCGCTTACCTCAACAACCATCATCTCACCAACTTCATAGTAATTAGCCTGCATAAGCACCTCGTAATTCTTTATCGGCATAGTTTAAAATTAATCAATGTACCTTAGTCTAAGTGGTGACTTTTAAATATGAAATGATAAGCTTTTTACTGTAATGAAATTTAATTTCAGCTTAATATTTATTTTGTTGGTAGCGCCCTATGGCTTTGGTCTAGCTAGCGAAGCCCAAACCCCGACCACTAAAAACAGTAGCTTTACTGCTAGTGCAAAAATCGGAGATTTTTTAATTACTTCCGATGATCTCGAACGCGACAATGAAACAGATATTATATCTCTTTCTGGAAATGTAAAAGTTATTTATAAAACACAATTTTTTGAAGCTGATTTCATAGAGCTTAATTTAAAAAGAAAACAAGCTCATCTTAAAGGGAATGTAAAAATACAATCGACCACGCATCAAATTGGTGGAATTGAAGTCCTACTTGATTATGAAAGCAGCCAAGCCTTAATTTATTATGGTTATGTTCAATCAAATAATGTGCGTTTTCAGGGCGACTTAATTGAAAAACAAAATGATACCGAATTTTATGTTGATAATGCAGATTACACCACTTGCTCTAACTGTCCGGCCACCTGGAGCTTTGAAGGAACTAAAATCAAAGCTGAACTCGGAGGTTACGCCTTTATCAAAAACAGTCTGTTACGCGTCGGTGGAGTTCCATTTTTCTGGCTACCCTATCTTGTTGTTCCATTAAAATCAGAAAGACAAACCGGATTATTAACCCCTGAAATTGGCTTCATCAGAAATAGACGCCTAGTCGTTACACAAAGTCTTTTTTGGGCTATATCTCGAGGCCAGGACGCGACCATTACCTTAAAGAATTACGAACTGGGTGGCCTCAAACCGCTTGTTGAACATCGTTATGCTTTAAATGATTATTCAAGAGGTATTACTAAGTTCGCCTATTTTAATGATAAGGTTTTTACGAGCGAAGATCGTTACAAAAAATATCTCAGCGCAACAGAGCAATCGAAACGTTTTGATCGTTGGGCACTGAATTCCCTTCACCAATACTCTAACGATAATTATAATAGATTTCGAGTTCAACTCATGCTGGCAAGTGATCTTCAATATCCCAAAGATTTTTACGATGAATTCACCAATTATTCTGACTCCTCTCTTGAAAATAAAGTGAGCTATACACATTCAATGGAGCACTCGGCCTTCACCGCAGAAGTTGCCTACAATCGTAATCTGCTCCAAGCCAACCCTCTGTCTTCAAATGAATTTGCAGTCCATCGCGCGCCCGAAATTCATTTTGATTCAACGATGCAGCAGATTGCAGACTTACCGCTTTATTTTACTTTTGATTCTAATTTCACACGCTTCACCCGTGATAAAAAATATGACGACATCAGTACCGCTTCAGATCAAAAATTTGTTTCGAATAATTATTCAAACCCCGCTTGCGAAAATACTGGAGTCGCAGATTGTATTGCCACAGCCGATGGCCTCTTTGTAGAAGGAACCGACATTATCCGCACCGGCAACCGCTTTTTAGCCAAAGCTACTCTCAATACCGCCACATTTAATCTCGGCAACTTTATGAATGTTAGTCCAAAAATTTCTATTAATCAGGCCAGTTATATATTTCCGGTGGGAGAAAAAAAAACCGCCTTCCGTTATTTTCCGCAGTTTGAGTTGAACACTCGCACCAAATTTTTTAATATTTATGACTCTGACTATGATACAACTGGATTAAAATATAAAAATGAAATCATCCCTGAGATCAGATATTCCAGCATCCCATGGATACAACAGGACAACCATCCTTTCTTTGGTTTAACCAACACCCCAGAGTCCCCTTATTTTTCTAGCAGTGTGGTGTCAGATAGCGACCTCAACACTGCAGGTGGTATACTATACGATTATGAAGACCGTGTTTATGACCGCCACATCCTATCTTTTTCTGTTCTCAATCGTCTCGTTCGAAAAAAACAAGCTGACAATTCTTATAAAACTGTACTCGATGCACGCGTAACTCAATCCTACGATCTCTATAAAGCCGAGCGCGGAGCAACTCAGCCACTTTCGGATCTGGTTGGAACACTGCTTGTGAGCTTTGATCAAGTCACAAGTTACACTCAAATCAACTACTCCCCGCACCTTTTGGGTACTAATACCCTAACCAGCTTGAGTTATTTAAATGAACATCAGCAATACTTTAAAATAGGCCTTTTGAGCAATAGAACTCAGGACCCAAAACAAGATGACGTCTCTTTTTCTATAGGTTTTGTTTCAAACTACATCAACGTATTAACCGGCATCATCTACGACGCCAGCCCCGATCGCGACAATAGTGCAAGACTAAAAAAGTTTTCTCTTATAACTCAGCTAAAACCCCCGGGAGAATGCTGGACGGTTAATTTTTATCACGACCAGAAAGTCGGCCTTGAACCCGAATGGAAAATTAAATTCGACTTTTCGTTTGATGGTAAACCCACTAAGGTTATCCCTCCGGATGAACTCAATATCAGTCTTTAGTATTTAACTGTAGGTCCAAGAAAAGAGCGACAAGCCCTTGACCCAGCTTAAATTTAATCAATATAATAAAAGCAGTGGAAAAGAGGTCCTTATGAATTTAAATTTTTTGAGCACTTTTTTGAGATGTTTTTTTATATTTTCATTAATTTTTATTGCTTCCTTAAGTTCACAAGCACAAAGAGGCTCCCCTTCGGCGATGTCGGCTAAAGCAAAAAGAGAATCAACCAATTACCGAATTTTAGCAAATTATGATTTAGTTATGACGAGCCCCGGGGATTTGAATAGCCAGCGCTCAACTTTTCTATGGAATGGCACAACGCCTACTTTAGGTACTTTCGGTAATATGAATGGCTTTACAGTTGGCGCGGGATATCTTGCTGGCTCTGGTTTTTTAGGTTTAGAGTATAGCAGCGCGGTTCAAGAACTCTCAAACACACTTATTCCTCCAGGAACTACTTCAGTACAAGATACATTAAATTATGATGTAGCTTATGTTGTATATGATTGGCTTTTTAATAAAGCTCCAAATCAATCTTACGAGTTCGGCTTAGGTTTAGGTCAAACTCTTAAATTTCAATTTCATAATATTTTTACAAGCAGTGGTGTTACTGAAGATCTAATTTGGCAAGCCACACCAATGGTTTTTAAAGTTAGAGCCAATTATAACTACCACTTTTCTAGTAGTTTCAAATTAAGAGTTGGAGCCACATACGAGAATGCCACGAGTTCAAGCCTAACAGCCAGTGCCAATCATCCTACAATTAATATAGCAGGCTCACCTGTAGTTTCGGGCCAACCATTGCGCAACAACGCAGGTCAAAACGTTAAAGTCGACATTTCAGGCTTCCGCATAAATGCGGGTCTAGTTCTGGCGTTTTAAAAAAATCACACATCTACAAAACTAACTCTGTTTTGCTTATCGACCCAAGCCACATAGGCTCTGAATTTGTAACGCCTGAATTTTTGCGAAAATACAACCCGATTGCTCTGTAATTTAAAAAGTTGTTTTTTATGAATTCTCTCAAAAGCGCGCCAGGAATTATTTAAAGTTTTTACCTCGATTAAAATGACTTCGTTAGATTTTTCAAATATCAGATCAATTTCAGCAATATCGGTTTTTAATCCCTGAAAACATAAAATCCACTTTTTTGATTGTAACAGCTTGATGACATTCGCTTCTGCCAGGTACCCAGTGGTTTGCGCTTTACCTGATATACTCTTTGACTCCGGCAAAGCTTTGGCGATGCCACTTACTAGGACCAACTGCCTGAATTTGCTTGCGGTGGTAGAGGGTTCCATAACCTTTGTGCTTTTCAAATCCATATTGATCTAGGCCACTTTCTTTTTTGTTGGCCAGATCCTTCATAAATTCGTCGCGGGCCACCTTTGCCGCTATTGACGCTGCAGAAATCAGTCTCAGCTTCTGATCGCCTTTAATGATAGCTCGCTGCTTAAAGCGTCCCATATTCGGAATAAGCTGGTTTCCGTCCACTAGTATGGTGCCGCTTTTAATATTTAAGTTGGAGCTTAGTATTTCGATAGCCCTTTGCATTGCCAAAAATGAAGCCTGAAGAATATTAAGCTCGTCAATTTCTTCAACGCTGGCCCAGCCAATAGCAACTATGTGGTTTTGATGAATACTCAAAGAAAGCTCAGTTCTTAACTCGGGCTTAAGCTGTTTAGAGTCTTTGTATTTTCGGATGTCGATTGTAGAGTTAAATATCACGGCTGCTGCGGTTACCGGCCCAGCCAAGCAACCACGTCCGACCTCATCGACTCCAATATGCGGAGCCGGAAGTTGATCGATATCTTTTTTTTTCATTGGGATGTATTAAGCTTTAGTCGATTCTGTTTGTGCCAAATCAGATTCTACGCGGGCTGCTTTACCTTCTAATCCACGTAAGAAGTAAAGCTTAGCTCTACGTACTTTACCGTGACTGACCACTTCTACAGATTCAATGGCCGGAGAATTGAACGGGAAAGTTCTTTCAACGCCTACACCAGCAGAAATTTTACGAACTGTAAAAGTTTTGTGAGCATGACCTTGAATTTTAGTTACAATACCTTTGTAAAGCTGAACGCGTTCTTTTTCACCTTCAATAACTTTAACATAAACATTAACGGTGTCGCCGGCGCTAAAAGCTGCAAGCTTAGTATTAGCAACTTTAGCAGTTACACGTTTAACTAAATTTGTCTCTTTTCCTGCAAAGCCAGAAACTGATGATTTCTTAGATTTAGTTGTCTTAGTTGTTTTAGTTGTCGCCTTAGTCGCCTTAGTTGTAGCTTTTGCCATCTTAAAATCCCTAGTCTATAAATATTTACGGTTCTCAATTAAAGAGAATATGAATTATCATGACCCAAGGAGTCGGTCAAGGCAGATACTCACCGCAGACCTAACACTTAAATGGCGGTAATCATCTGCAGAATTGCCTTTTATGGACTCTAAAACACCATGGCAACTCCTCATGAAGTCCTGCGTTAAGCCAAAACCGGTTCCAAAAACCAAGAAATAGGCTTGATCCTCAGTTTCTAAAGCACTTTTAAAGCTTTTAAAGCTATAGGCTTGTTGATTATCCAGGGTTTTTGCACTTGTAACTATAATCTTAGCATCTTTGTGTCCCCAGTCGCTCATAGCCTGTGGCAAATTTTCAGCGGTACGGACGTCTCTTAAGGCCGTTTTTCTCATGGGGTTAAATTTGGACCCCTCACCCACATTCCAATGGTCCAAAACTCTTTCAACAAACATGAGCTGCTCGCGAATGGGGTGTACTAAATAGTACCTATCAATACCGTAGACACGACAAGCTCTGGCGATGTCATGGATATCAAAGTTTGTGATATTGGTGGCCACTAAATCACCAACCCTGTCTTTAGTCGGATAATGCATCAAAGCCACGGCAAGCGGTGCTTTACGTTTCATTTTTTCCAACTCTTTTTAACAATTCGGGTCTTTTTTCTGCTGTTACCTTGAGGGCCATCTGTTTTTTCCATTCAGCAATTTTCTGATGATTTCCCGAAAGTAATATATCAGGAACTTTTTGATTATTCCAGACCTGGGGCTTGGTGTACTGGGGAGCTTCAAGTAAATTATCCTTAAATGAGTCCTCAAATGCTGATTCTATTTTACCCAAAACACCAGGTATAAATCTTACCACAGACTCAATCAGCACGAGAGCCGGCAACTCCCCGCCTGAAAGCACATAGTTGCCAATAGAGATTTCTTGATCCACATAAGTCTCAATGAATCTTTGATCAATTCCAGCGTAGCGCCCACAAATGAGCACGATGTCTTGAGAATCTATCTTGGCCAGTTTTTGTATAAAATTTTGTTCAAGCAATGCACCTTGTGGAGACAAATAAATCACAAATTTATTTTCGCTTTTAAGCGATAGCAGTGCCTTTTCTAAAATATCAGCCCTGATAAGCATTCCATCACCACCACCGAATGGGGTGTCATCGACCGATTTGTAGGGGTTATCTGAAAAGTCCCTCAGATTGATAATTTCAACAGATAATTTATTTAAACCAATGGCTTTGGCAATCATTGCATCTTGCAAATAATTATTAATTAATTCCGGAAATAAAGTGATAATTTTAATCTTAATCATCTTTATTGGACTTGATTTCTGGTTCATTAATATCAAGTAAGCCTTCTGGTAAATTCATGTAAATAATTTTTTTTTCATAGTCGATCTTAATCACAAACTCTTTTACAAATGGAATTTCAATGGTTTTAGTATTATCTTTATCGCTATCTGAAATCACTAACAAATCCTGCATGCTATTTGTGGAGAACGATGTAACTTTACCAATCTTACCGCTGATCTTATCTTCAACGTTGAAGTTTAAAAGTTCACTTAAGTATAAGGATTCGCCATTTTTTGAAACAAACAAAGATGAATCCACCCAGAGGCCCGCGCCTTTCAGTTTTTCAGCCTTATTACGATCATCGATGCCATTAAGAGTTGCGATAAAACCTTTTTTAAAAGATTTTATTTTTTTTACCTCAAAATCCAGGGTGTCTAATTTTATTTTTTTTACTTTTGAAATCCAGCTCGAGTCTCCAGAAAATACAAGACAGTAGATATCCCCTTTAATTCCATGAGCATCTATTACTTTTCCTATATGAGATAATTCGCGCTCTTTATTTATAATAGTCATACACTACTTATTGTCTCTACTGTCTCTTTTGGCTAAAAAAAAAGGAGCTTAACAGCTCCTTTTAATTTTTTAATATTTAAATTACAATTATTCAACTATATCCAAATGATAACGTTTGTTGAGTTTTGTTCCGGCAGCTCTGATAATCGTTCGCATAGCTGCGGCGGTTTTACCTTGCTTACCAATAACTTTTCCAAGATCTTCTTTATCTACTTTAAGTGCCAGCAAAGTTGTTTGTTGGCCGGGAATTTCATCAACAATTACATTATCCGGTTTATCAACTAAAGACTTAGCCATATGCTCAACAAGTTCTTTTAAATTATCCATTTTTTCTCCCAGATCTGCTCATATAGATAAACAAATACTTATTACAATGACAACACTTATTTAGGCTTTAGCCTTTTTTGCTGTAGCTTTGGCTTGTTTTTTTGATGGTTTAGTCACAACACCAGCAAGTTTTAAAACATGACGTACAGTATCTGAAGGTTGTGCACCCTTAGTTAGCCACTCTTTGGCTTTTTCAACGTTTAAAGTTACTTTTTGTTGTTTACCCATTGGAGTAGGAACATAAGTTCCTAATACTTCAATGAACTTACCGGTTACATATTTACGAGAATCTGCAACTGTGATTCTGTATGCAGGATCATGTTTTTTACCAACTCGAGCTAAACGAATAACGACCATGAGAATACCTTCCTTAAATGACATCTAAATGAAAACTATGCGAACAAGACAAGATTTATAGGCCGAATCATGTGAATATTCAAATGATTTTCTTTATTTTGCCTTTAAAAAGGAAACTTCATGGGGCCTTTTCCGCCCTTCATCATGTTTCCCATTCCCTTTTTACCGAAACCGGACATCATTCCCGACATCATCTTCTTAGTATCTTCAAACTGTTTGACGAGTTTATTCACATCTTGAACCCTCGTGCCACTGCCATTGGCTATTCTTTGACGCCTTGAGCCATTTAGTATTCTATGGTCTTCGCGCTCCTGCACTGTCATTGAGCTAATTATAGCCTCAATCTTCTTCATCTCATCATCAGGAGGAGACATACTCTTCATCTGTTTAGACATTTCGCCCATACCAGGTATGAACTTAAGCATGGATTCAATTCCACCCAGTTTTTTAAGCTGCTGAATCTGCGCTAAAAAGTCAGTCAATGTAAACTCATTGCTCATCATTTTTTTTGCAGATTTTTCGGCCTCTTTGTGATCAATCACTTCTTGAGCGCGCTCAACTAAAGTAAGTACATCACCCATATCAAGAATTCGCCCAGCTAATCGATCCGGATGAAAAACTTCAAGAGCTGAAACTTTTTCACCTACACCCATAAACTTAATCGGAATTCCGGTTATTTCGCGTATCGATAAAGCCGCACCACCACGAGCGTCACCGTCAACCTTGGTTAAAACCAATCCTGTTAAACCTAAGCGTTGATGAAATGTTTCAGCAACGCTCACCGCCTGCTGCCCCAGCATGGCATCTGCCACCAATAAAATTTCTGTAGGAGTTATTATTTTTTTGAGATCTTCAAGTTCGGCCATCAACGCATCATCAACCTGTAAACGTCCTGCCGTATCTAAAATTAAAACATCAATCATCTCTTTTTTAGCCCAATCAAGAGCGCTATTTAAAATCTGCTGAGGCTTCATCTCGGTACTGGAATTAAAACAACCAAAATTATTTTGCTTAGCTAAAATCTGCAATTGTTCAATCGCGGCCGGACGATAAACGTCAGCCGGTACAAAACCCACTTTTTTACCTAATTTCTGGCGCAAATACAGCCCGAGTTTAGCAGTTGAAGTTGTTTTACCTGCGCCCTGCAGACCCACCATCATAATAACAGACGGGTTTTCACGTACATTCACATCGACTTTTTCGCCGCCAAGGGTTTGTACCAATTCATCGTGCACGATTTTAGTAAACATCTGCCCAGGGTTTACATTTTTAATAACTTCAGTGCCAATGGCCTTGGTCTTAACTCTATCAATAAAATTTTTAACCACTTTAAAATTCACATCGGCATCAAGTAAGCTCATTCGAATTTCTTTGATGATGTCCTCAATGTTAGACTCAGAAATCGCAGCTTGGCCTTTTAATTTTTTAACCGAATTTAAAATTTTATCTGACAAACTTTCAAACATTATCAATCCTCTATCTTTTACCTTCTACTTTTACCATCTCGAGAATGATCCTTTTTTTAAGGCTAACTGTGCCATTAAAAATGTTATCACTAACCCAACTAAACTGACCATCGCCGATACATTTAAGCCCACATCGGACTTCCCGAGAATAGAATATCTAAAACCATTAATTAAATAAAATAATGGATTTAATTTTGATAACATCTGCCAAATTTCTGGCAAACTTTGAATCGAAATAAAAACCCCGCCTAAATAAGTTAAGGGGAGTAATATAAAAGTACTAAAAGCACTCAACTGATCAAATGTTTTAGCTATAAAAGCTACAAAAATTCCCAGAAAAGCAAATATCAACCCGCCTGAAATGAAAAAATAAATCATCCAAAATGGATGAGCTATCGGAAGTATTTCATGTTGCTGTATATAATAAAATACACTTCCCACCAAACCTGATATAATCGCTACTAGTGAACCGCGAAAAACCCCACCAATACCCATAGCCCAGATAATATAATAATGAGGAATGGGCGCTACACGCAGATCTTCTAGGTCACCTGAAAATTTAGAAGTCACCACAGACGATGAAGAGTTCTGAAACGCATTATTAATCAGTCCCATCACCATAAGACCCGGAATTAAAAAAGCTAGATAAACCATGCCATCTTTAAGCTGCACACTGGCTCCCAGCGACACCCCAAAAACCAGCAAGTATAAAAACGAACTCACAATCGGACTTACCACAGTTTGAATAATGACCTTTAAAAATCTTTTAATTTCTCTTCGTAGCAGTGTTAAAAAAATAATCATGTGCCCACCATTTTCGAAAATGCATCCTCAAGGCGACCTTCTTCAATTTTTAGATCATGAATTTCGGCGATATCAATTTCGTATTTGGCTAACATCTCTGCTATGCCCAAACGATTGGATTCGATATATTCTCTGGTTTCTCCACTTTTCATAATTAAAATTAATTTTTTATGAGAATAAGTTGAAATCATATTTTCGGGCGTGCCATTAAATAGCAACTGTCCTTTATGAATGATGGCCACATGGTCACACATTTTTTCGGCCTCTTCAAGATAATGTGTGGTGAGTAAAATAGAAATGCCTTCAGCCTTCAGTTCATGTACAAATTTCCATAAAGACTCTCTTAAGCCTACATCAACCCCTGCGGTAGGTTCGTCTAATAATAACAACTTAGGCTTGTGAACGAGAGCTTTCGCGATCATCAATCGACGCTTCATTCCGCCTGAAAGCTGTTTAACTTTTTTTTCTCGGTGTTCGTATAAAGACAATTTCTGCATCAGGTAATCACACTGCTCTTTATTTTTATACAGACCATAATAACCCGACTGAAAGTCCAAAATTTCTTCAACACTAAAAAAACCCGTATTAACAACTTCTTGAAGCACTACACCTGTGTGCATTTTAGTTTTTAAAGGATCTTTAATTACGCTTTCACCGAAAACTCGCACATCACCCGAAGTCGGCTCTTCTAAGGTTGTAATGGCGCCAATTAAGGTTGTTTTTCCTGCACCATTTGGTCCGAGTAAACCAAATATTGATCCTTTATCTATACTTAAATTAATTCCCTTAAGAGCCTCAACCGGCAAACCTGCAACTTTATCAGTATAGGTTTTTTTTAAATTTATTACTTCTAAGGCTTTCATGTATTATCTTTCATATATTATCTTTCATATATTAAATTTTATATATTAACTTTCTTTTTAAAACTATCTTGCTCTTGAAATACTGGATGCAAAAACAATATCCGGGTTTTCTTTTTGCGCCCAGTTTAAATCCCATTCCTGATTTAATAACAACACCGGTTGATTGATCACATCCTGAAACATTTGAAAATTACCCTTCAATTGCGCCACCGGGAGCCCATCTGCTGTGCGCGGCCACCGCGCCACCGTAAACGGTAATCGAGTCAACTTAGCTTCTAAATTATACTCATCTTGCAAGCGATGCACTAGCACCTCAAATTGCAGCTCACCAATGGCACCTACAATTGATTCTTGATTTCCCACAAGTGGATCAATAAATAACTGGATTGCACCCTCTTCTGAAAGATGATTAAGGGCCTCATTTAATTTTGTACGGCGCAAAGCATCTCTAACTGAGAGCTTAGCAAATAACTCGGGTGCAAACTTTGGGATGTCCTCAAACTGCACATAGTTCTGAGACGAAACACAGTCTCCGATAGCAAAGTTTCCGGTATCGGCAACTCCTACGATGTCGCCAGCGTAGGCCTCATCAACTGTGGCTTTATCTGCAGCAATAAATTGGCTTGAGTAGGAAAGCCTGTATTCACGCTCAAGACGCGCGTGATTCACTTTCATTCCACGTTCGAATTTACCGGAACAAATGCGTAAAAAAGCAATTCGGTCACGATGGCGCTTATCCATGTTGGCCTGAATTTTAAAAACAAAACCGGTAAAATTAGTTGA
>JBBTEQ010000145.1:0-13534 GCA_038042235.1 Bdellovibrionota bacterium
ATCTGATCATCACCACGCAAGTCGAATTAGAATTTTCGACGGTGGATATTATTTTTACGGATTGGATCAAGGTTCAATTTGACAACTTACAAGAAGCTGATGAATTCGACTTTTTCGAGCTGAAAAATATTGATTTTGAACTCATCTCCACACTTACTGAAAATGCAGATTATTCTGAAACCATAAAGGTAAATAATTATGACCTGACTATCAGTTTTTTTCCGATAGAACCCAGCAAAATGGCCTTAGAACTAAACGATGATCAAAGTTTAATAAAAATACAGACAGATGACATACCAGTTGATATTTCATTGAATTTTAGTCTTCATCTTCATTTACCAGAAAATAAAAAATACCTACTCTACACTCCGATAAATAAAACTTTAACTCCCGATCAAAAAAGCCGCCTCGTTACAAAAAAAATTCAATCACTTTTCACGCCACTGGAATTTGAAAAAGAATATAAAAAGTTCCTGGCAGAAAAAAATGTAATCGCTATGTCACAAAATTCTGCAATAAAAAAATCAGATGTGTGACATCATCTTAGAAAGTAAATCAACTTAAGGAGACCGCCATGAATTCTTTAAAATCTAAAATGAAAAAAACTGCTATTAAAGCGATGGGGTTTTCTTATTCGCCCTATTCGACCAAAAAAATTGGTGCCAGCATTCTTCTTTCAAATGGAAAAGTTTACTCAGGCTGTAATATTGAGAATGCGTCCTATGGTGGAACCGTATGTGCCGAACGAGTGGCTATTTGGAAAGCTTACAGTGAAAACAAAACCGAAGTAAAAATAACTGAGGTATGCGTTGTCAGTGATGAAACAAAACCTTGGCCACCGTGTGGATTTTGCAGACAAATCCTTTCGGAATTTGCTTCACCTGAAACTAAAATCACTTTAATTAATTTAAAGAGCGCTGAGAAAATATATAAATTTAAAGACCTCTTTCCTGAGGCCTTTAATTCGACAAATTTACTCAAAAAATAAATCTATTGTTTATCGGAAGCAGTAAGACCCGAGTTGGTTTCAATTTGTGCTGATTTCTTAAAGGAATCTATCCAAGCCTGATAGGTTCCCATTGATTTTTGCCTCTCTAGCATTGTTTGATCCTGAGCCTTAAGATCGCTCTGATCTGTTTTAATATCTTTAAGTTTAATAAGAAACTGAGTGTCTCCCTCTCGTATCAATTTTTTAGCTAGAGGCTCAGATCGGCTTAAACTCATCGCCATCTTGACAGCCTGAGAAGAGTTCATAAGCGGCGCAACTTCAGATGAAATATCAAAATAGCCGGTTTCTTTCCAATTTAGTTTGGCCGCAAGCATTTTTCCGATCACATCTTCAGATTTACCGGACGAGAGACCTTTTTCAATACTACTAATAAAGTCCAGATACTTCTCATCTGAAATCAGCTTTCTTGCAATAGTACTTTTAACTGAATCAAAATCAGCCTTTTGCGCGGCCTTTTTATCTGTTACTTTGATTATATGATATCCAAAGGGGGTCTTTACCAAGCCTGATACTTTTCCAACTGGTAAAACAAATGCAACCTCTTCAAATTCTTTAACCATTTGACCTCGCGAGAAAAAACCCAAATCTCCATTTTTAACTTTAGAACCAGGGTCATCACTGACCGCCGCAGCAACTTTTCCGAAGTCTTCTTTAGCCAATCTTTTCAGTGTCTCTTCAGCTTTTTTAGATGCTGCCGCATCATCTGCTGCATCAGATTTAATTAAAATATGTGCAGCTCTTACCTGCTCTGCAGTTTCGTATAAAGCCTTATTTGCATTATAGTTATCTTCTACTTTCTTACTAAATTCCGCTTTAGAAAAAGCCTTCGCTATTTCATCAGCACCTATTTGATTGGCCTTTGCATATTCAGCTGAACTTAGTTGAATATACTCTAAATTCAACTTTGATGAACGCAACTCTCTTTCAATATTCTTTTGCAATTCAGACATAACTAGCGAAGACTCAAACAACTGTCTGGATCTTTGATTCTTGATATCCTGACGCAGTTTTTTTTCAAATTCACCCGGAGTTAATTTATTAGCCTGTAACAAGGATTTATATACTTCTGATTGAAAAACTCCGTCTTTTTTGAAATAAGGCAATTCCACAGCAATCATATATCGGACCTCCGCATCTGTAGCGTATATGCCCTCTTTTTCGGCAGCCTGCGACGCAACGGACTTAGTCACAAGTGAATTCATAACCTCGCCACGCAGCATATTTTTTTGCATTTCAGAATCGAACTGCCCTCCTAGCATTTGTGCATAGTACTGCGCCAAACGGTTTTCCTCATCCTGAAAATCTTTAAACGATATAAGTTCACCATTAACTTCGGCCGCCGAACCCATAGATGAGCTTCCCTTCCCACGACCACTTAAGTCCGACAACACAAAAACCAGTACAATCATACCAAATATGAAAAAAGCAACGATACTACGTGTAGTTATTCCCTTATCGAGTAAGCCCTTTTTGATTTGACCGGATATTGACGTGTGGTGCGATGTTTTCATGGAATCTCCCCATTATTACGAAATTTTAGACTAGCCAACTGGCTGAGCCAAGTCATCACCTCATAATTTTTGATTATATTCAAGTGAAAATAAATATAAAAAAATTATGACTAAGCTTGAAAATTCAAGCTTATTTGCTATCGTTTACATCAGAGGTTGAATTGAACTTTGTAAACTATAATTTAAAGAAAGTCTTAATCATTTTAGTGGTGCTGGCATTGCCACTTATTTCTATTAACATAGAGCAGAAATCAGCGCGGGGTGCATGGTTTAACGAGCCTTTTGTTTTTGCAGCACAAAGCGTGCAAAACCTTTTTTTTGGGCTGAGCCAGGGCGTACGGACCACTACCTCTCATTATATTAATATCCTCAATATAAAATCCAAAAATATCCAATTGCAAAAAGAAAATGATGAACTGAAAACCCGGCTGGGTAGATTTACTGAAAATACTAACGAATTAGAAAGATTACGTACACTTTTGGATTTTCAGAAAAACACTAAAATGGAGCTGATTCCGGCCCAGGTTATTGGTAGAAATTTAGTAACAGATCACAATACAATTACGATCAATAAAGGCTTATCGCACGGCCTTAGATCCGGGCAAGCGGTGCTGACAGTATCCGGAGCGGTTGGATATGTCTTCAAACCTTCTTCCAAATCTGCACATGTTATGCTGATCACAGATCGTTATTCAGTGATCGATGCCTTGATTCAAAAAAACCGAGCTCACGGACTGATTGAAGGCAAAACAAAGGACACTTGCGTACTTCAGTATGTTGAACATACTGAAGATATAAAAGATGGGGATCTTATTGTTACCGGAGGTCTTGATAACATTTTTCCAAAGGGGTTTCCTCTAGGTGTGATTGCCAATATCGAACGAAGAACTAACAGCGCATCTTTGAATATTGAAGTTAAGCCAGTAGTTGACGCCAATAAGGTCGAGGAAGTTTTCGTTGTTAAATCAAATGGATCAGAAAATTTTTTAAACGAAACTGAAAGCAACGATAAGACCTCCAAAAATGAATAACCGTCAGTTAAAATTTTATTTTAAAATTTTATTTTTTACTTTTATGTTTTATATAGCTTGTGGGCTTCAAACTAGTTTTTGGCCAAACATCGTGACCATTATACCCAGCCCGCAGATCTGGCTCATCATGATTATTTTTATAACTATCAAATGGCCGCCACTGTTCACCATCTTCTATATTTATTTTCTGGGATTCTGTCTAACAAGTTTTGCAGATATTCCACTCAGTATGATCTGGTCGACAACTTTAGTTGTGTTCACGTCTCTGCTCATTATTAAGAATCGTATTCAGCTTACTGGTGCCTTTTCTTTTGTGATTCTCGTTCTGTTCGGAAGCCTTAGCTTTGAAATTACCTATTACTATTTTTCGGATATCTTGGAAACAATCCCCACCTCTTTAATACTTTATGAACGTGTTCTGCAAGTATTAGTTAATTTTATCTTCTGTTACCCGCTTTATTTTGTTCTTGGTAAAGCTGATACCTTGATTTTTGATGAGCAGGATTGGGCACGTTCATCAAAAGACTATAATATCGGAATTCAACATGAGTGAATATATCAGCAATCCTGATGAAGCTAAGGATTTTCAGAATCGCTATCGAACAATAGCCGCATTCGTCATACTTACACTTATTGTCTTCATTTCAAGATTATTATGGCTGCAGATCTTTCAAGGAAGCGAGCTTCGTCGGTTTTCTGAAAACAATCGTATTAAGCAAAATAAAATTTCCGCACCCCGCGGGCTTATTCTGGATCGTGAGGGGAGAGCCTTGGTCGAAAATCTTCCGGGTTTTGAAGTCGTACTTTCTCCTCAGTATGTTGAAAACCTTGAAATTCTCTCGCAAACCATCGGACCGATTTTAGATATTGAACCTGAAAAAATCATAGAAAAATTTAAACGCAGTAAGCGCATCAATGGTACCTTCTCCACGATCCGCCTGAAAGATAATTTATCACGCGAAGAGGTGTTCAGACTTAAGCGAATTCGTCTGGACTCTCCGGGAATGGAAATTCGCGAATCTATTATCAGACACTACCCGCTGAGAGAAAATGGAGCTCAAATATTCGGATATGTCGGAGAAATATCAAAAAATGAAATTGCAAAGTTAAATAAAAAATACAAAAGCAGACTTACCTTTGAACAGGGCGATGTTATCGGCAAAAATGGTCTGGAAGAAACTCTAGAGGAAAAAATACGAGGCAAAGATGGCGTCAGCTTTGTTCAAGTGGATGCACACGGACGAAAAACAATTACCGAAATTCCGAATATCTACGGACAGCAAATTATTGATTTAGACCCCATTCATGGCAACAGTGCCTACTTAACCATTGACCGTGATATTCAAGAAGCAGCTCATAAATCGTTTACAGACTTAAAGCGTATTGGCGCCTTGGTCGCCATGAAGCCTGACGGAGAGGTCTTGGCCTGGCTAAATGCCCCCTCATTCGATCCAAATTTTTTTGCCACTGAAGTTTCCCATAAAGTGTGGAGTAAACTCACGAATGACCCATTCAGACCGCTACGTAATAAAGTTATGCAAGATCATTTTTGGCCTGGCTCGACATTTAAACCACTAGTTGCTCTAGCCGCGCTACAGGAGAAAATAATAACTGATAAAACTGTTCTTTATGCACCGGGAAAAATGTATTTCGGTAACCGCTGGTTTCACAATCACAATAAGAGCGGCGAAGGTCATATCAACATATATGATGCCATTGAACGAAGTAGTAACGTCTTTTTTTATCAGTTAGGTATAAAACTAGGTGTAGATAAAATGTATAATTACATCAGCCTACTGGGACTTGGGTCTCGCACACAAATTGAGATGGATCGTGAAGCACCTGGACGATTACCAAATTCTGCATGGAAAAAATCTCTTGGCCGCGATGAGTGGCAACCCGGAGAAAATTTAACTTTAGCCATCGGTCAAGGCTACGTTATGACAACTCCACTTCAATTGGCCGTTGCCTATAATGCCATTGCAACAGAGGGTAAAGTAGTTAAGCCTTTTATCTTAAAAAAAGTTGTTGATCACTACGGAAATATTTTAATGGAAAAATCACCGGAAGTTATAAGAGATGTTACCCTTACTCAGCCGAATGGATACAAAATTGACGCTGATACATTCAGAATTGTTAAAGAAGGAATGCGACGCGTATCAAATGGATTGCAGGGTACAGCGCGGGCTTCACGTATTCCCGGTGTAGAAATGGCCGGAAAAACAGGTACAGCGCAGGTTGTGGGGTTTACCGCAGACCAGATTTATAAAACCTGTGAAAACAGACCAATTCAAATGCGCCATCACGGTTGGTTTGTTGGCTGGGCACCATGGGACAAACCAGAAATTATTGTGGCCGTTTTGTCACAACATGGATGTCATGGCCCAACCACTGCACCAATTGTACGAGACGTAATCGAGGCCTATTTTAAAAAATACCATCCCGATATAATTGCTGAAGGCCTTAAGAAAAAAAGACTGAAGCAAGTTAAAGTTATTCCAATAGAAAGCAGTGGTGACTGACATGGCTCTACGCGGTCTGCACGTTAATGAAAGAAGTTTTATTAACCGACTTGATTTCAAGCTTATTTTAATAATTTTCATTTTAAACCTTTTAGGACTTTTTAATCTTTTCAGCGCCACCCATGGTCCCAACTCTCTAAGTGTAGAATCTCTTTTTCTACAACAAATCGTTTGGCTTGTGGGAGGTTGGATATTATTTTTTATTTTAACTTTTCTTGATTATCTCTGGATCAACAAATTTGTCTGGTTGATATACATCCTCAATGTGGGCGCCCTTATTTACACAGATTTGAAAGGTAAAGTGGTTTTAGGTGGGCAACGTTGGATTGATCTTCATTATTTCAGGTATCAACCCTCAGAAACCATGAAGCTTTGTCTTATTTTAATTTTGGCAAGGCTGCTTGTAAATACTAACTCTCAAGGAAGAGGTATGGGATTACGCGCACTTTTGTTGCCAACTCTCCTTATTCTTACCCCATTTATTTTAACTGTTAAGCAGCCCGATTTAGGTACGGCAATGATGCTACTGTTAATCGGTGGAACTATGTTATTTTTTGTTAAAATACGAAAAAGCATTATAGCTTTTTTAATCGTCAGCACCCTGATTGCACTACCTATTGCCTGGAAATACGGGCTTAAAGACTATCAAAGAAATCGCGTCATCACCTTTATCTCTCCTGATTTAGACCCTCAGGGCAAGGGTTATAATTCAATACAGTCGCGCATTGCTGTGGGTTCTGGTAAATTTTTAGGTAAGGGTTTTCGCATGGGAACTCAATCACAATTAGAGTTCTTACCCGAACGCCACACTGATTTTATTTTTTCTGTTCTTTCTGAAGAATGGGGGTTTATCGGAAGTATTTTTATACTTTTAGCTTTTGCTTATCTATTTAAAATTTGTTTTGAAATTGCCTACCAAGCACGAGATAAATTCGGTGCGCTCACCACAGTTGGCATTACCGCCTATATCTTCTGGCATATGTTCGTTAATATCGGAATGGTCATTGGCTTATTGCCAATTGTAGGGGTGCCACTCCCCTTACTTAGTTATGGTGGTTCAGGTATGCTCAGTACCATGGCCGGCCTTGGGCTTGTATCCAGCATAGCCTACAGACGTTATTTATTTTAAAATCCACATTATTTTGTATGGGATTTCAAAAATTCAGTGATGTTGTCTTTAGGCTGATTACCGACTAATTCGCCTACTTGCTTACCATCTTTAAATAATAATAATGCCGGAATTCCGCGGATACCAAACTGGCCTGGAGTCTGAGGATTTTCATCAACATTCATTTTCAGAATTTTAACCTTACCGGACATTTCAACTGCAATTTCTTCTAATTTCGGAGCTAATGAGCGACAAGGCCCACACCACTCGGCCCAGAAATCTACTAATACCGGAGTTGTTGATTTTACAACATCAGAATCAAAAGATGCATCAGTTACAGGTTGAGTATTTTGTGCCATGAAGTTTTTCTCCTTTAACTTTCATTTTAACTTTTTCTTTTAAATAGCGCATGAGCAAACCTTACTTTTTCGTCGTTAACAGCTTGTTCAGATTTAATATCAGTTTTTTGTTCATTAATTAAGTCTTTACGCATCTGATTGGCAGCTTTCTTGGTTTGCCGCTTTTGGAGGCCTGAATTCAACTCTTGATCTACATTTTTTGCGATATGATTATACGTATCAATCCTAAGTGGCAATTCCTGTTTAGCTACCTCAAGTTCCTGTTTAATTTGCTGAGTAACATCATCAGTGACTTCCTGTGGCATATTTTCAGGTTCAGAAAATAAAAACCCTTCCGCGGCAGAATCAGGTTCACTACTATTAACCATCATAGGTGGAGGAGGTTTATATTCCATACCTGAGACAATTTGTATTTCTGAATCTATTGTCAATCCAACCTTTTTTAAGATTTGCTGTTCATAATTACGGAATTGATTATCCGTGATGGCAAATTTCAGCAATTTATCACGAATAAACTCAAAATCATTTTTAGAAAATGAAAACAGATGCATAGCCAGTTTTAGTGTACTAATAGGCTCAAATAGCAGTGAGTCCACTTTCAACTGAATTAAATCATCCGCAGATATTTTAGAACCTTCAGGAAAAACGAAAATCACCTTCCCAGTATACTTAGCGTTTGATTCTTTAAGCTTACGCCCGACATTTAAGGGTGATAAGCGGCTGCTGGAACCACGACAAATTATATAATTTGGATTAAAAATTAAAACACTATCAAGTACATTAAATTCATTATTTGTTGATTCGACATCAAAACCTACTTTTCTCAAGGTCATTTCGATATGTCGACTATACTGAATATCATCAATAATTAATAAAACTCTATCCATTGGTCTATTATTATAAAAGACCCTCCATGACGTGTGCAAAGAAATTGTTTAATATAGACCTTGATGTTTAAAAATAGACGCGTTTTTGGCTACATAATATCTGAAATTATTCCTAGCTTTTTATTAGGCATTTTTGTGTTTATAGGCGTTTTATTAATGTTTCAAGCCCTGCGGCTAACAGAGTTTTTGTTAGTACACGGAATAAAATGGACCACCATGATCAGAATTATGGGTTATATGAGCATCTCTTTCTTGCCTATGCTGCTACCAATGAGCCTACTCTTTGCTGTGCTATTAACCTACAATCGTTTCTCGATGGACTCCGAAATCATCGCCTTCAAGTCCTGTGGGGTTAATACGGGTTCAATTATTCTGCCGGCTTTAGTTTTTTCATTCATAGTTACACTTATTTCGTCGCAGACATCCTTTTACCTAGCCCCTTGGGGAAATCGTCAATTTGAGGTATTAATTAACCGCCTGGGTAATACCAAAGCTGCCGCCTCAATAAAAGAAGGAACATTTTCAGAAGGTTTTTTTGATATGGTTGTTTATGCTAATAAAGTTGACCCTCAAACCGGGCTACTAAGTGATTTATTTATTTATGATGAAAAAAACCCCGAAACACCATTAACTATTGTGGCCTCAGAAGGTCAGGTCACTCCAGATCAGACCAAGCCTGGTCATTCAGTATTGCTAAGACTATTTAGAGGACAAATTCACCGTCGCACAGAGACTCACACCGTCATTAACTTTGATTCATTTGATATTTTATTAAATGATCCCATTAAATTACAAGAAAAACAGAAAACAGCTTCTTCACTTAATTTGACTGAGTTACAAATTTTGCGGCAAAAGGACTCCTTTTCAACGGAGCAACGTAAAGAATTTGATATTGAATACCATAAGCGCGGAGCTCTTTCCGTAACCTGTCTTGTTTTTTGCCTCTTGGGTCTTGCCTTCGGAATTATCACAAACAGACGTAGTGGTAAATCTTCAGGATTTGTGCTGTCGGTGGCTTTTATTATTGCTTATTGGATCATATATTTAAGCTTCGAGTCTTTAGTACGATCGAACCAAATTAACACCTTGATTGGATTGTGGTTACCTAATGTTTTATTTACAGTATTTGGACTTTATCATTTAAGAAAATCATGGAACTGATCTGTTAAGTAGTATTTAATGTAGTGTTTTTAAGTGGTATTTAGAATGCTTTTCTAAAAAACGGAACGATGCAGTTGCATCCGTACAACCGGGGTCATCCTTGACCACATCGCCCCTCCCTTATCTCTATTTAGAAGTAGTTTCTGAATTATTTCAAAGGCTTTTTTTATAAAATTTCACTTTTTTTATGTTTTTTTAATTTAATTTTAAGACCACTAGGGCTAGTAAGTGTCTGCCGACCTTTGTCCTACCCATGCTATGGACTGTAAACATAAGTCTAGTAGGGCCAGTGTTCCGCCTTCCAAAATTCATGCAAATCAATAAAATTTCGTACTAAATATGCACCATCATAAAGTAACTTCAAATTTCCATCAAATCCTGACATCTCCGGGTGTGCCGGAATAGTAACGACCGCCTTACCCATTTCTAAACAATGGTGAACGGTCAATAAGCTTCCACTCTTTAAAGAGGCCTGCGCCACCAATGTTATCCCCCCTAAGGCGGCAATCAATCGGTTACGAAAATAAAAATGTGATTTATGCAGTTTTTGATGAATTTCAAATTCAGAAAGAAAGCAGATATTAACATTCATATGCTCAGTTTTAATTAAATTTAGGCTCTGCGGATACAAATGCAAAAGCCCGCTGGGTAATATAAATAAAGTAGGAGCCAGATTCTTAATAGCAATCAGATGCGATAATTGGTCCACGCCTTTTGCTCCACCGCTTACAATCCCCACTTTATTATTCTTAACAAAGTCAGATAGATGGGCTCTTAGCCACTGTTCTGTAATAGAATGGATTTCTCGCGCCCCTACCACTGATATAAATTCTGTGTTTTTCCAAATCGGCTCGCCGTAATATTCAAAAAATAGCGGCGGTTCCTTCATTTTAAAAAATTCCTCGGGATAGTCGTCTTTTTCGGGATGTGAATACTTAATATTGTATTTAGCCAGATCCTGAATATAAGAACGGGCCGATTTATATTCATTTTCAGTATAAATAAAGTTTTTTGGTAAAACGGTTAAATGATTCGGATTTCGGAACTTAAATCTTCTCTGTATGATTTTAAATAGTACGGCTGTTTCCATAAGCCTGACTGTTTCAACTTTCAGGCCATCAATTTTGGGCAGAAGTAAATCAGTTCAAAATAATTTTATCACCGATTTCAATGACATCATTTATTTCAGTAAACATAACAACAGCAAATGACCCGTATTTTTGTATTATTTTAAAATTTCCGTTAATCTCATCTGTCACTTGTGACATCGTTTTGTACTCTTGTCCGGGTGTGTACGGATTAGTTCCAAAATCCACATACGCTATTTGGTTTGAAATAAACAATCTTTGCTCGACTACATCTGGTCCACCGATTACTATCGCCTTAGCAGTTAATGAATTTTTAGTATTTTTTAAAACATTCATTTTTTCTTTTGGAATAATAACTAAATCAGTTGATATGATGCCATTACAATCATATAACTTTAATTTTCTTCGCTGATAGGGTTTGGCTGTACCATAGGCACGATAAACATACATCTTACCTATTGTTGTTTTAAAGCTGTCCAAAGCTTCATAAACTTCATAATCATCAAGAAGTTTTCCAATGAATCTGATGTCTCTTAAAATTCGCCCCTCATAACATCTGAACTTAGTTGCTTCACTGATTAGAATTTTTACTTCAGTTTTAATAGGCTGATCGGTAATAAAAATATCGCTGGTGTTTTCAAAATCAAATCTGGGTTGTTCACCAAAATCCATTTTAATTTCTGTTCTTACCTCTTTATTAAAATACTCCGCATTGCGAGACACAGGCAAACTATCAGGTATTGCTCCTGCTTGATTGGGTGGCGAGTAATCAGTGGTATCAGCCGCTCCCGTACCGATTCCCGTGCCTTTGCCCGCTCCCGTGCCCGTACCTGCGTTCATGCCTGCATCATTTGCAACAACCTGAGCTGGAACACCCAAAGCAAGTGTTGGAGTACTGACCTCATCACCCATATAAAAATAAATTTTAGCATTCGGCTTGATAAAATGTGGGTTTAAAATTCCCTGTTTATTAAGCGACCATATTTTGGGCCAAAAATTCGGATCTCCAAAAAGAATATCACTAATGGACCAAAGAGTGTCTCCTCTTTGCACAATATACTCTCTGATTACCTGCTTAGAGGTTGCCGCAGACCATACATCGGGCGACGTGGGGTTAATATTATAAATTTTATAAATACTATTAAACTTTTTCTCAAGAGCGATATCCGGGTCATCCGGGCTTCGATTTGGGTAAACGGATTTTTTTTTCGATTTTTTATTTTTCTTAGCCACGCCGCTTGGGCGCTTAGCCTTCGTTATAGGCTTAGTCTTTTTGATTACAGGCTTAGTCTTTATCACAGGCTTTTTAACGGGAGGAGCATCTAAAACCTGTTTGATATCTTCTAAAACCGGCTCCTCATCTTCTTTAATGCTCTCACGATTAGGTAATAAAGGGTCGATATTGTCTGAGTCCCCAAGGAAAGAACTGCTGTCGTTCGGTGCTGTCATTAGTGCAGGTTTATCCCGAGTATATTTTTTAGGAATTTTTATTTCAGTATTTGTATTGCTAACTGAAGTATCGGAAGAAGCCAATTCTTCAAGGCCAGCATCTTGTGCCCAGAGCTGTACATTAAAAACAACAATTAAACAAATTAAGTAGGTCTTGATCATTTCAATAGCTTAGTTTCCGTTTTTAGCTGCTTATTTTGCCCCACGTGCTTTAGCCCAAGCAGCTTATTTTGTTCTGCCTGTTCCATAAGACCCATTTCTTTATAAAGTTTTGCTTTAGCCAAGTAAGCAGACCTAACCTCTTTGGATTTGGAGTGTTTAACAATCACAGTATTAAAATGCTTCAATGCTCGAATATAATTTTTAAGTCGAAATGCATTGATCCCAGCCTGCAAATGTCTTTCAGAAATAGCTGCAGACTTCGGCAATGCTTTGGCAACCGAATTTGGTGATCGCCCTGTTAGTTCCTGAATTAATTTTTCGTTATCGTTTTTACTTACAGAACTGACTGCTGAAAAGCTTTTAAAACAAAATAAAAATATAATAACCAAGAGTTTAATTTTATGGTGAATCATAGTTGGGCCCTCTTACTGAATATTTTAACTGTATTTTACTCTGAAAAAATAGTCCGAAATCAGACTTATCCACATCTTTTGTTTAAAACCTCAAATTCTAGACTTTGGACCTAATGATTATCAAGGCTTTGAGCCGATTGCAATCCAAATGATCATTACTAACTATCTGAAATAATTAATTTTTATTGTAAAAATCATGAATTTAAAAAAAATCTTAAATGAAATCTTAAATCTTCGCACGCTTTAATTGCATATATGTGTATGGTTTTACTCTCAGTGCTTATTATTTCACTGCTCATAATAAGTCTATTCCGATTTTCGGTTCATGAAATTTTAGCACCTGTTGCTAAAACTGCTCACCTTTTTTGTTTAAATAATTTACCTGATAGTTCACTTTCGATCGCAGAATTAAAAGCGCTTGTCTGTGCCGAGAACTTTACAAATTTAAGCGATTCACAATTTTATATTTCATCCGGACTCATACACTTATTCGTAGTTTCTGGAGCTCATTTAGTGCTTATTGAAAATTTGCTTAATAAAATTACTTCTAGTCGTTTTTTGGTATTTATTGTTTTAATAATCTATGGCTTTGCCTGTGGTCTTAATGCACCGATTGTACGCTGTTTGATCGCGTTCACCCTCAACTTGTATCTGATTGAAAAAAATATCCACTGGCCTGCACATTTTAAGTTGCTCATTATCGGTTCAATTTCTTTAAGTTTTAACTACAACTGGATTACCTCTCTCAGTTTGCAAATGAGCTGGATTGCGAACTTCCTTGTGGTTCTTGGCAATAATTTCTTCAAAGATAACTCGTCTTTTTTTAAGCAAAGT
>JBBTEQ010000146.1:0-9346 GCA_038042235.1 Bdellovibrionota bacterium
GAAAGAACGGTGATTGATAGCTTTAAGCATCTTAGTATTGAAATAGCGATAAAGGCTCTGCGAACAGGTCTTAAAAAGCGTGGCGAAGAAAAACTGAATATTCAAAAACTTCAGCAGTACGCCAAAGCACTACATGTAAAAATTGACCCTTATCTTATAACGGAGACAACATGACATTAGGCGGACTAAAAGAGCGCGTTAAAGCCGTGGCCCAAAGCAAAAGCATAACGTTTAATTTGGCTTGGCAACAGTTTCAGCTAGAGCGCTTCCTGGCAAGAGTTGCAAAATCAGAACATCACGACAAATTTATTTTTAAAGGAGGTCTGTTGCTGGCGCAATATTTAAAAATTGGCCGTGAAACAAAAGACATCGATTTTTTAATGACGAAGATCCAAAGCGAAGAGGGCGCAATAGAAAGCGCAATGAAAGAAATTGCAGCGATAAACTTAAGCGACGCCTTTACTTATGTTTTTGACGACATCGATCAGCTAACTCAAGACCACATGGCGTACCCAGGGTTTCGCGTAAACATGAAAACCAATTGTTTTGAAAAAATGCCGGGAAAAATTCAGGTCGATATAGGCGTTGGAGACATGGTTACGGCTGTCGAAAATAAATTTAAGCCGCTTGTGTATAAAGGTAAGCCTATTTTTGAAGGCGAAATTTCATTACTTGTTTACCCGGTCGAAACAATTTTTGCAGAAAAACTTGAAACCATTATGTCAAAAGGTACGGTGAATAGCCGCATGAAAGATTATCACGACGTGCTTCTAATGATTCGAGAGCCTGGTTTGTTAGACTTAGATAAAGTAAAAAGCTCCGTGACTACAACTTTTAAAACACGCGAGACGGCTAAGAGTTTTCCGATTCAGTTTTCGGCAGGCAGTGTGGATGATATGCAGCCATACTGGAATGGCCATTTGGCAAGCTTGGGATCGTATAAAGTTGAACTAAATATGCCAGATAAGCTTTCGGATGCCTTGGCAGAGATCAATGACTGGGTTGTTAAGAAGGGGTTGTAGTTATGAGGTGTAGAAGCTACGGACTTACTCATTTAAATTCGAGCAGCACGACCTCAAGAGCTATAAGTCTTTAATTTTTCTCAGTATGTAATTAAAAAAAACTAACGCACTATCAGTTCTGCACGCAATAATAGTTAAACTTGGTTGCATTGACCTCTGATTTTTTACGAATCGGGCTTGGGTTTCTGAGGGTCGGTGCAAAAACTTTTCCTGATGGCAAGGCCCAGACACTATGACCCAAGCTTACACCACCTGACCAGTCGCCATAAGTATTCAGTAGTTCAAGTTCGTTTGCTTCGGGTAAGCGTGCGTTTAAGGTTTCACAGCTCTGCTTGGCTATTTCGGGGGAGGCGGCAACATCAACCGAACCATTCATACCGCCAATTAATGTTAAGGTCTTATTTCCGACTTTTACAACAGAGGGAAATTGTGTGCGCTGAAAATCTTCAAAAATTTTTGAAGCGATCTGGCTCATCACGATATGAGGCTGGCCATGACCCAAATATGATTTTTGCGTGCTGTCGCGTCCGATAAGATGCATGCTGACTTGAATGTCTCCATTACAGTCGGGCGCCAAAGCATAAGAACCATAACCAATATAATCAAGTTGTGTTTCGCTCACTCCAGTAAAGTTTATTTTTTGAATGCGCGGGCGAAGGTCGCGATAGAATTGACTGAGATAGGCTTTAAGGGTCGACTCGAGTGTAACATCAAGATAATTATTTTGCGTGGCCATAGCTAAGTTTAGATCATATATCTGGTTGAAACTTTCTAGTAAGGCCAAGGCTTCTTGGCCCTCGGCGCCAGCTTTCATTAAATCAGAGGCCATTGATATCATTTTTGTCATATATTCTGTGCGAGTTTGACCGTAAGCATCTTTATACTTACAAAGATCAGCGCCTCTGATAAAGGGAATTGTTGCCCTGATATCAGTACGCTCAGTTGATGACGTGGCGGCGTTTAAGGTTAACGAAATTAATGTTCCACTGAATATTAGGGCGAGTATAAATTTTTTCATCACAGAGTTGTATACACATTTCTTGCCAACTCAGGTCTGCTACATCTTATTTAAAGTAGATTCTGACAATTTTGATTTACTTTTTTTCAGTATCGTCTTGTGTTTAGACAGGAGTGCAGAGCAGTTATTATTCGCATTTAGTATAATATAATTTTTACTATACACTTTGAATTTGCACAATAATTAGCTATAAGGTCCTCAATTAAACAAAGGAACAGACCCATGAAACAAATTATTTTTGTACTTTCGCTCTTGATTTTTGTAAGCGTTGCCAGTGCTAAAAACCTTTTAAAATATGAAACTGTGATTGATTTGGCGGACCATAAAGGCTCAACCTTTTTATCAGTTATGCAATCTGATATAAAGCCAGCTTTAGACGAATATGCCACTGAAGGTTTTAAGGTCGCGACCGGTAAAGACGTTCTCGCAGCACTTAAAAAAGTTGATGGCAAAGTTGCTGCACGAGCAATAAGGGCATCCGGCGGTGAGCAAGAGCTAAAAGCACTTGCTGATACGCTTTCAAGAAAACCAGGTTTGATTAGTTTTTACGATTTACCAGAGGCAATCGCCGACGCTGGCAACTCATCTGGCCGTTTTGATCTTTCAACATTTTTAGCCTTAGTTAGCGGTGGTGGCGTGGCTGTTAAAGTCAATGCAGACAATATCGCGTATAATGTTAACTATGGAACTGGTGAAAACGAAAATGATGAAAGAACTGGTCGCAGTTTTGGTGAAGCTCCCGGGCGTTTAGCATTAGATGCTTCAGACAAACACTATTTAACTATACTTGAAAGTTATGTACGTTCAGAAGGAGCGAATACAGAACACTTCTATAAATCTTTACTTGATATTCTGCTTAACAACGATGTTTCTCGTTATGTAAAAATTTCAAAAGCTGGGCAGGCTGTTGCTACAGATTTCTTAGCTGTTTACACCGCAGAACAAGACCGCCACTTGATGGTTGATCTTAAGTCTCATCATTGGGATGAGGCTTTGCTTGAAGTTACTTTGCTTTCGGCTTTTCATGCTGGACAAAAAAATGTCATGATCATGTTTGATGGCGAACTTACGGATACAACAGTAAAACAAGCCCCTGGTTGCGATGCAGGAGAAAATATTACTCAAAAAGCGTCAATGGTTGATTACTGGCAGTTTAGCTCGAGCACGGACCCAGCAAATTGTAACAGAAGCGGTATCAACGTTACCCGTAAAGACTTTAGAGCTCTAGGCGCGGCGATTACAGCCTACCAACGCGAAAACAACGCTGTATTAGTTGAAAAAGTTGAAAGACATTTCAGACAATCTAAAGAAAGCAGCAATCTTTTTGCAGATTTGTCAAAATTCTTAATTAATAAAAACACACCAGAGCGTTTAGATAAAGAAACTTTGAAATTGGCAGAAGATTTTGCCGCCTTTTTAATGGCGGTAAAAAAGGATGCGAATAAAGTGTCTAGTTATATTCTAGAAAGACAAAGCCGCTAGGCTTGTCTTTTTTTCGGTTGTTAGAATTGAATATTCATTCCAGGGTCGCCCTGAAGGTGATACCACTCAAAATTATCGATAACTTCATTTTTGTTATTCCAGTTGGCAGCTAAGTAAAGGTTGCCAGCTAGTAAGGCTTGACCTAAGTGGTGGAATTTTTTTGTTAAATGCTCGAAAGCAATTCCGCGAGCCATAACTGCTGGTGGATGCCATGAGATATTAACAGAACCGCCATAATAAGCCGCCGCACCTAAGACATTATTTGCAGTTGAATTTTGAGTTTTCATAAACGAGGTGCCTAAGTAGTTCGAGAGCAATCTTCCGTTTTGGCAGGCCACATCAATAATTATAGGCTTAACAGAAGTTTTGTTTTTAACTTGGCTAATATCACTTACAGTGTATTCCTCATCCATGCTGGGCCAAGAAGTGCCACTGCCGTGACCCATATATGTTAGCCAAAAAGCCCCGCTGTTTAATGTTGAATTTAAAACTCTTGGATTTGAGTTTTCGTAATCTTCTTGATAGAGATGAACGATTTCTGCACCCATTAAAGTTTTAAATTTGTCCTCGATGGACTTTACATATTCATTATCAGAAGGCTTTGAGCCTTCATTTGAAGCAATACCAATAAAGCGCTTTAAACCGGCTGGGTTTTGATATGAGCGTTGTTCAAACTCGATGGACTTACTGAGTTGAAGGGCTACTTCGCTGCTACTTGCGGCTACGATACGGCTGGCAAAAACATCAGGGATATAATCGCTATCGCCATCCATGGTGAAATATTTCAGATCGCTAGGGGTCTGAGATGAACCTGACGTGTTAGCTTTAAACATCGGGATGGCGGTTTCGTCTCCAACAAGAATAACAAAGTCGATACCTTTTTCGGTGTAATACTGCTTGATCAAATTTTTCAAGGCATTTAAATCATTTGTCGGCGAAGTTACGGTTTCAACATAAACATTATAGCCCTTGCTGCGCCTCCAGTTTACAAACGCACTTACACCATTAACTAAACTTGCAGGAACAACTAGGAGGTAGTCTTTTAAGACGGCACGGTCATCAGCTTGAAACGAAAATAAATCCGAATTAATTTCAACATCTGCGGCTGTAACTATTTGTGTTTCATTTTTAAAAGCGTCATAGGTTCCCAGCCGAACATTGACTTGGCTGATAGGTGTTCCGCGATAAGCTCCAAGATAATTAATAGAAACCGAAGGGAGTGGTTTTTCATAGAGGCTATTATTCATTTTAAAAGATTTAACTTTAGATGTTTCACAACGACAATCTTGTTCTTGCGTTGGGTAAGGTTTTGTTTCAGTCAGTAATTCAGTATCATGCACATTGAAATTCACACGAATTTGTTCAGGAGTACCTTTTATTAGCCAGCTTTTTACTGGCAACTCTGGCGCGCCAAGAGTTTTGTCAGTTTCAAATCCGTTAAGAGATATCTGAGTGAATTTGCTTTCGGCCTTGGTGACCTTGCTCAGTTTAAATTCGGATTTATTAATATCGATTTTAAATTTTTCATTAGCCTGCGCAGTAAGCCCAAACAAAAGAAAGCCCGTTATTAAAGTAGATTTCATGTGGTTCATGCTATTCCCCCTGCTTACTTATTAAGAAGTAGCCGGGGGTTAGATGTCTACGCGACTTGGGTGAGGATTAACAAAAAACTAAACTAAAGCCAGAATATTTAGTTACCGAAACTAGGCAAAAGGTTGTGGCGATTAGTTGGATAACAGGTTGTAGGTCTCGCTGATTTTAAGGCGGCGTTTCCATCAGCAGTTTGATAGTGATCAAATGTTTTACAAAGCGACATGTTGCGTGGCAGAATAGATTATGTCATTAATTCAGGGAATAACCGAGTTTACCAGTCAATTAAAAATAGAATCGGTTCAATTTGGTATAATTGGTGGACTTGCAGTTTTTGCTTATGGTGGTGAGCGAACTACCTTCGATGTTGATTTTTTAATTCACGCCGATAACAGGTTGAAAGTTAAGGAGATTGCTCAAAAATTGCATCTTAAAATAGTTAATGAAAACAGTGAAGTCATTCAATTTTCTGGATCAGTGCAAATCGATATTATTTTTGCCAATCGCCCTGTTGCGCAAGGAATGTTGAACAGATTAAGACAGGTTGGTGAGCTACCATATCCAGTTGTGGCACCTGAAGATATTATCGGATTAAAAATTCAGGCATTTGTTGGTGATCGATCACGTGAATTTACTGACAAAGGCGATATTTTGACTATTTTAAAAAATGTTCCCAATTTAGATTTAAACAAAGTAAAGGAATATGCAGATATTTTTAATGTATGGAACGAGATAAAAGAAATCAAAAACCGAAGTTAACATTTGTCGAATACTGTCGTTTGATTGAGGAGCTTCTTCAACTTACGGGCCGTAAGATAAAACCACGACCCTTAATTCCACCGGATGGATTTAAATTGTAATTAGCTACGAATCAACGAACGGGCATGATCCCGAACTTGACGGTAGTAGGTTTCAAGCAAAGATCCCCTTGGTGCGCCATTATATCTTCTGTTGTATTCGTCTTGAATCTGCCAAAGTTGTTGTTGTGGAAGCGAATAAGCCTGAGACGAAAACTTTGAAAAGGCTTGGTTCAGGACTGAGCGCCTAACTTGATTGTAAACAGTTTCTTTCAAAGAGCCCGAAGGCGCAGAATTGTATAGAGAATTAAAGTAATCTCCGTGTCTTTCGATTTCTCTGAAGTCCCACATACGGTTAACTTCTTGATCAACTGCCTGCGGAATCATTTGGTAGGCTTGGCGTCTTGCTTGATCGTAAGCTCTTTCTTTTTGTGAACCTGAAGGCGCTGAATTGTATTTCTGATCTAGCTCTAAAGCGATATTGTGTAGCTGTCTCCAATCGTGCCCAAACTGTCGTACATATTCTTGCAAAGCTTGGTGAAAGGCTTGATAGCTGGTGTCGCGAACTTGGCGGTACATTCTTTCAATTGCTGAACCCGATGGAGCCGAATTATATTTTTGATTAAGCTGGTCCGCGATGCCTTCAACTTGCTGCCACTGCATACCGCGAAATGTAGAATATAAATTTACTGATGAAATCGCTCTTTCGATAGCTTGGTCTCTTTGAGATCGGGCTTGGTTTTCTTCCCAAGAGCCAGAAGGCGCAGCAGCATAGCGCTGCTGCCAGTGCAAAGCGGCGCTCTCTTCGTAGTAAAACTGACTCATGGTTTGCGCCGTGGCGCCAAAAGAAACCAGCGAAATCAGAAGCTTGATTAAAAATGCGGCAGAGATAGGTTTAAAATGTTTCATGTTTCCCCTTTAACAAGTTGTTTTAAAAAAAGTAATGTAAAAACGACACCACTTATTTGTCAAAACAATTTGTTATGGAAAAATCATGCCAAGAGTTTTTCTAAAATTAGGTCTCGAGATCGGTATTTTTGGAATACCTCGTCGAATCCGTCGACTTATTGCTGTCCCAATCTTCGCGAAATTGACTCCAAAGCTGCGACTTATTTTGTTTGAAGTATTTTGCGGTACTTAGCCAGTCACGCATCAGATTATTAATTTTCGTAATTTTTCCAAGAGAATTATAGTGTTCAATATTGGCATTGATTTCAAGAGCCTGGGCAAAGCGCTCTTTGTCATTACCGAGGGCCACAATTTCCATTTCTAGTTTCATTGCGCTAAGCAATTTGGCCTGAGTCAGCATAGTATCTACGGCTGCACTGGATTTTTCTGAAGCAGCCTGGTTTTCGGTAATACTTGCGTAAAGCTCCGTCATCATCTTAGTAGCTTGCTCAATACCCACCTTTTGCTCAGTTGCAGCAGTAGAAATAGAGTTCATCTGTGTATTAATTTGAACAACAGAACTGGATATTTTATCAAATGTTTGGGATGCGGTTTTTGTAACTTCTTGACCCTCTTCAACTCGCGACTGAATCATGCTGATCATTTCTGTAACGTTGGCTTCGCTTTCGCTGATCAGCGCTGTGATTTTTTTTGAAGCCTCACCACTCATTTTAGCAAGGTTACTAATTTCTTCAGCAACAACCGCAAAGCCTTTTCCGGCCTCGCCTGCACGAGCGGCCTCTATTGAGGCATTAAACGAAAGTAGTTGTGTTTGAAAAACAATTTCATCAATAACTTTAGTGTTTTGCGCTATCTTTTTAATAATTTCGCGCATTCCTACAAGCTGTTTATTAGCATCGTTGATTTTTTCCATTGAGAGCACTAAATTATGTATTGCACTATTTCCATCTTCAGTTCTTTGACTAACATCCTGAACTAGCGCTACACCGGTTTTAGTAATTTCAGCGGTTTGAGAAATAGTTTGACTGATTTCAGACATCACACCTTGAAATTCGGTGCAAAGAGTCGATTGATTCTGCGCCGACGTGGCAACACTTTTTGCAGACTCATTTACATTATCAGTTGCGGAATTAATAGAGGCTGTAACTGTGGTCAGCCTTTGCATCAGTTCAATTATCGAGGCAAGAATGCTACGGCCTAAAGAAGTCGACAGCGTCGTGCCGACGACGAAAATAATTATAATAATCAAAACAATAAAGCCTTGAAGAAAAAGATTTTGCCTTACAATTTGTCCCGCCACTACTTCTAAGTCCTGGGCTCCGCTGTTAGCTTTGGCGACCTGTCCTGCCAGAGTCTCGCGAATCTTGTCGCTCAGTAGGCGAGCCTCACTCATCTGTTCGGCTCCCTTGAAGCGATTACCTTCGATATAAATTTCAGCGGCAGCTGTGGCTGCGAGTTCATATTTATCAATCGGTTCCTTGAGGGCCACAACAAAATCGGCTTCAAGTATTTTGAGTTTTAGAAGATCTTCTTCTATGTCTGTTTTAACTTTCTTGGCCGCATCTAGAGACTCAACACCCCAGCTTAGCGCAAAATCATTAAGCCAGAACTGTAACTTGGTAAAATGGGCATCAATTTTTTGAACAGCATTTAAAAGCTTAACACTTTCTTGTTGCTGCTGGAGCATCTTGGCCTGGCTGCGGATTTGCCGTGCCATTTCGACCGTCAAAACCGCAAGTGAAAGAGTCGTGAATAATATCAAAACTCCAGTTAATGAAAAAAGCTTTTCTTTAATGCCAAGAGCCAGGTCTTTCATGGTGTTGCCCCTAAGTTGTTACTTTGAAATCAGTTATTTTATTCTGCATATGCAGATCGTTTATTGATTAGAAAGTTGCTGCGCTACCTCGGCTTCTAATTGCAAGTACACTTTATTGGCTCTTGAAACCAAATCATCAATATTCTTGCGGTGCTCGTCATAGGCAGGTTTTAATTCGTTTCGAATAATATTTTTAGCGTCGGCTACGTTACCAGAATTGATGGCTGCACTAAGCTTGGCATCACGAGTATCATAAAACTTCTGGGCAGGATCATGTGTTAACTTAACCATTAGATCTTTGATTTTCTTTTCTGGAATAGTTTTTTCTTCTAGGTTTTTTACCCAGTAATCATGACGCTCATTATAGCCCGTAACACCTTTGCCACCGCTGCGAAGTGACGTGCCATATTCTAATAGTTTTTTAGCTTCATCTTTTTGGCCACCTTCAAGAGCATCAACAGCCTGAAGTGCCGTTAGATAAGACTCAATGATGTATTTAGGCGGTGGTAGAATATCCGCAATTAAGTCTTTCATTTGTATAACCTTGGTGTAAAGAGGACCGCGTAGAACGATGTCTTTTGTATCTCCAGCCTTGGCTTTGGCCTGAGCAGCTGCTTCTACTGCAGTGTAATTGCTAGTAGCAGCCTCGACCAATTCAACAATTAATTTACGATGCTGATCATAAGCTGGTTTTAATTCAGCGCGTGCAACT